>JBHHYW010000196.1:0-5468 GCA_046757745.1 Candidatus Scalindua sp. | reverse complement strand
TGCCCTTACCGGGAATACCCCTGTATATTGTGATTAGTTTTTCAATCCATGGTTCAACCTGCACGGCCAGGGTTTGTTCTCGTGAATCGTCTGTCGAACCACCATCTCCAACCATAATAAGGGCCTTTGAATCGGGAAAGTAGGTAGATAGCCCTTTACCAACGGTTTTCACTACATGTGAGACCGTGGAATCGTTATTATAACATGGTATGCCTACGACAATGTCAGCATTCTTTATTTTCTCAATCCTTCTTCTTGAATATTGCCTTAATGCCGTACTGAATTTCATTAGGTATCCTTTCTACTTAAACCGAAAATAAACTCTGGACTCCCCTCGAAAGGGAGGTGAATACCCCTCTTTCGAGGGGAGTCCAGGTTTTATGAAAAACTAATTTATTAAAGAGATCATTATATCCATCACGTTCGTCAGAGTGGGGCCCGTAATTATGTGTTCTCCGGTTTTGCTGAAAAAATTGTAAGAATCATTCTTGGTTAAAAAATCTTCGGGGTTCAGGCAAAATCTTTCTCTGGCATTTTTGCAGGTATTAGAATCAACGGTTGCGCCTGTAGCGTCTGTAGGGCCGTCAGTACCATCGGTACCTGCGCTTAAAATTACTATACCGTCATATCCCTCTATCTCCATAGCCGCAGAAAGTGCAAACTCCTGGTTTCTTCCACCCTTTCCATTGCCCTTTATAGTAACAGTAGTTTCACCTCCTGCAATTATACATGCGGGTTTAGAGAGAGGCGTTCCTGTACGGTGTACCTCTTTTGCAATGGCAGAGAAAAATATTGCAGCCTCTTTACTTTCCCCCTGTACCATGGAGGAAAGGATTATAGTGTTATATCCTAAATCTGCAGCCTTTTCTTTAGCCGCTTCCAGCGCTATCTTGTTGGAACCGATGATTACATTTTGTGTATCAGCAAATACTGTATCTCCATATTTAGGATTCTCTCTGATCTCTCCGCTTTGCCCCTTTTTTAAAAGTTTACAGACGCAGTCAGGTATCCTGTATTCCAAAGAGTACTTTCCTATAACTTTACAAGCATCGTCGAAAGTGCTCTCATCCGGTACGGTAGGACCGGACGCTATAATATCTAAAGGATCACCGATCACGTCTGACAGTATCAGTGTAATCAATGTTGAAGGGTATGATGCATGTGCAAGGTGTCCGCCCTTTATTGTCGACAAATGTTTTCTAACGGTATTAATTTCATCAATCGTAGCGCCGCAGGCCAGCAGCTTATTTGAAGTTGTTTGTATATCCTCTAAAGATATTTCTTTATGCGGTTGAACCAGTAAGGCGGAACCGCCACCAGAGATAAGACAAATAACCAGGTCTTTTCCGCCTGTTCCGGATAAAAGTGTGAGAATCTCAGAAGCGCCTTCTAAACCGTTTGTATCCGGGATTGGATGTGACGCCTCAATTATCTTAATTTTCTTAAGAGGCAGACTGTGGCCGTATTTCACAATTACTATACCGTCTTCCAGCCTGTCTCCCAGAATCTCCTCAATTGTTTTAGCCATTGGAGCACATGCCTTGCCGCCGCCAATCACATAGATATGCTCATAATCTTTGAGGTTATACTCCCTTTGATCCACTAAAAGTGTTGAATCCTTTATACTGACTTTCTTCTTAACTAACGACTCTGAGTCTAAGGTATTTAATACATGCTTAAAAATTTCATCCGCATGCTTTCTAAGATTAAGCATCTTCACCTTATATTTTTTATAATTTAAAATAAGTTTTAAATGACCTCTAAGTTGTGGTGATTAATATCCCGGCACTTGAAAAACCTTGCTTTCGCCCGCCTTAATGATTGTCAGGCAGGCAAGGAGTCCAATACTGGATTCTCTGCCCAGTCGGATCTGCCTTTGGCATGACCGCCAGGGCGGATGAGGACGCCTCCCGAAAGGGAGGTAATGTCATTCAAGATAAAGCCTTAACTCTTAGAAACTTAAAAATGGAAATCTATACTATATCTATTTCTGCTCCAGAGCGATTGCAAACTCTTTTCCAAATTCCCGACACTCTTTTAAAATATTGTCATCTGGAATTAGTTTTATTTTTAAGGAAGGTTTATGAAGTTTTATATGCAGCCCGCTTAATCTGTCCTCAATCATTTTCACGGCTTCACCGCTCCAACCATAAGAACCAAAAGCAGCCCCCAACTTAATCATGGATTTAACTGTGGTAAGAAGGGAGAGAGCATCCCAGACAGGCTTGGGAGCATCGCCGGCAACTGTCGGTGCGCCAACAATTATGCCATCCGCTCTTTCAATGGCATCCCTGATAAATTGATGATCTGAATCATTCATATCTAATATTTTAGTATTCACATTCTCTCCTGATGCTCCTTTGGCAATGTTTTCTGCCATCTTTTTCGTACTTCCGTATATACTAACATGTAGAATCAGAACATTCTTTTTTTTGTCTATTTGGGCCTGGCTCCAGCTACGATAGCTTTCAATATGTTTCCGGGGATCTTTACGTATAATCGGCCCATGTCCTGTTGCAATAATATCTATGTCTAATTCCCCAATCTTTTCAATAGCTTTAAGGATATACGGCTTAAACGGACGCATTATGCTGTCATAGTAATAATGAAAAGGGTGATCAAAATCACCTACCAGATCATCAAACATCCTTTCATCACAAAAATGTGAACCAAATGCATCGCACGAAAAAAGAATCTTTTCTTTTTCTAAATAGGTCCAAATAGTATCGGGCCAATGTAAATATGGTGCAGATACAAACCTGAGTTCGCAACTACCAAGATCAACTACGGCATTATCTTCAATGATTGTAAGATCAACCGGCACATTGATTATATTTTTCAGTAAATGTCCACCGGCTTTTGAAACCATAACCTTCGCATTGCCTGCATACTTTAACAATTCTGAAAGTGCGCCTGAATGGTCGGGCTCAGTATGATTAATAATAATATAGTCAATATCCTTAAGATCAATCTGTGATTTAAGTCTGGAAATGAATTCAGTTGTAAAAGGCTTTTTAACCGTATCTATTAATGCGGTTTTCTTGTCCTTAATAAGATAGGAATTATAAGTAGTTCCATGATCAGTCCTGAAAACTATATCAAATATTCTCATCTCTGGGTCTAATACACCAACCCAATATATGTTATCTTTTATTTTAATACCATTCATATTCTTAGCAAAAATTTAAAAATTCAGGAATTCCCTAATTCCTCAATATTATAATTCCAACTCGTTCGGGTTGGGGAATTATCTATTTATTATCACGATCAACTGTATTAATAAGCTTTTCAAAAAAATCAGGTATCGCTGAAGTCACCCTGCTCCAATTCGGTATGAGCGGTGCACCGCTCGGACCTTCAAGGAATTGATCCCCTGCAATTTTAAGTCCGTTAGTAAACGCCTCTACCGCCTTTGTTTCCATGTGCCTGTCAAAGTATAGCCCATTTATTGCTGAATCAGTTTCATATTTTTCAATGAACGCCTGGGCTGTCCTTAGATATGTGATGCTTAATGTCCGGAAGAAGCCTTCATTGAATATTGTACCGGCACTAGCCATCGTAGTAAAAATTGTCTTGGTGATGTCTATGCCCATCTTCATCAAACCCGTTGTAATATCTTCTTCAGAGAGTGGCTGGTGTTTATGTTCATATTTCTCACATATATCTACCTGACAGATCCTTTTCCTGGAACAATTCCTGTATATTTCTGCCAACACACCTACCTCTAATCCCCAATCACCAGGAATCCTGTTTACCCTTGCCAGGTCAGCTAACATGGAAAATTCTCCCGCCAGAGGATATCTGAAACTATCCATGTATTTTAAGAAATCCATGTCTCCCAATAACCTGCGCAACGCCCTCAACAGAGGAGTCACAAGGAGCCTGGTTACCCTGCCATGCATGCGATCAGTGATACGGCTATAATATCCTTTGCAAAATTCGAAATCCAGATCTTGATTGACAACCGGGTAACATAACCGCGCAAGGAATTCTTTATCGTACGTCTGGACGTCACAGTCATGCAATACAATTACCTTTGATTTTTCACTTGCCAGGACATAACCGTAAGACATCCATGCAGATCTACCCTTGCCGTCAGCGCCTGCTGAAACATTCTTTTCGTCAAGCAGTTTATAAAGCTTCTTCATCCCGGGGCCGTCATTCCATATCAACGTTACCTCCTGAGGCAGGACAGAAAAGAATTTCTTCGCATATTTAAATTGTTCTTTATTAAACCTGCCCAGAGTTACTATTATTTGCTTTAAGTACTTAACATCCTTTAATTCGTTGAGTATTTTTGGTAAAGCGGTGCCTTCTAATTCAGAAAAGATTGTCGGCAATACAAGGGCAATAGGTCTCAGGCGTGAGAGTTTCTTTATTTCTGATTCCAGTTTGTCAATATTCCTGCTGTCAAATCTGTGTAGTGTGGTAATTTCTCCTGATTGATGAAAATCCCCCATGATACAAACCTCCTTCTATTTCTGAGTCATGACAGATAGATTGTAATCTTTAATAATTGCGTTAATTACTAAACATGCCAAAAACCGCTTTGTTCCAGCCGACCGGCCCTATCCCATCGGCATAAGCAAGACCCTCAACCTTTATGCGTTCTTCATAGTTTCCCGCTTCTTTCTTCACGAGAAACGCTTTATCTACTACTTCCAACATCGGAAGATCATTTAAGCTATCGCCGAGACCGACAGTAGTTATCCCTCTCTCCGGAGAGTTCTTTTTGAAGATATCAGTCAGAATCTTAACAGCCTTTCCCTTATCATTACCGCCCATAAGGTGTACAAACCGTGCACCTTCAGTGTAAGTAAGACCAGATGATAATATCTCATCTTTAATAATCCTAACATCATCTTCTCCACCATAAATAATAAAGGGTAATGTATATTCTCTTTTTTGAGCAAGAAATGCCTCTTCTCTACTCAAACCTGTCAACTCAACAATTTCGTCTATAGTAAATTCGGCAATGCTCTTAATATTTATATCTAGCTTTCTCTTTATCTTTTCAAAGGCATCTACAAGCCTTTGGTATTCAGAACCAACCTCTATCACTAAATAACCATCATCAATTTTATCAAATTTGCATTTCAAGCCATCATATCCTTCAGGAATAAATATAGCTCCTCCATTTTCTGATATAAAAGGTTCATTATTTGACAATTTCTTGCGATAAACCTTTATTTCCTCCCTGGATTTACTGGAACACAAGATAAGTGGTATCTCCTTTTCTCTCAATAGCATTAAGGCATCTTCCGCTTCACAAAAAGAGTAAGTACCATGGTCTAATAACGTACCATCTAAATCCGTAAAGACAATTATTTTTCTATTATTCATTTATTAAGTGGGAATTCTAATTCTTTTAGATAAATGTTTCAATATTAAAAAGGGGATGGAACTCTGACGGGAGTATATTATCTTTGGTTCTGGCTCGACCAGGTTGGGCATTGAATTAAAGATAT
>JBHHYW010000195.1:0-5493 GCA_046757745.1 Candidatus Scalindua sp. | reverse complement strand
GGAAGATGGTGGCATCCAGGAAGTTCTGGAGTCTAAAGACATTCCATATACCGGTTCCGGTGTTTCGGCAAGCAGGCTTACCATGGACAAGGTAAAATCTAAGGATATATTTAAGAGAAATAACATACCAACTCCCGATTATCTTGCTGTTTCAACTACACAAAGCATGTCAGAAATTATTAAGAGTGTTAATAACCTGAAATTGCCTGTAGTTACAAAACCGGTAAGTAACGGTTCCAGCATAGGGATATCCATAATCAGCGAATATGATGAATTACCGGATGCAATTAAACATACGGGTCCTCATGGTAAGGAGGTCTTAATTGAAAAGTATATCGAAGGCAGGGAACTGACAGTTATTATTCTTAACGATAAAGCTCTTCCCGTAATTGAAATAAAGACAGCAACAGGATTTTATGACTATGATGCGAAGTACAAAAACAGAAATACCAGATACATAATCCTTGAATCTGCGGAAAAAACGTCTGAGTGTGCATTATCTCATGCGGTATATGACAGTGTACAGAAGCTGGCAGTTCGTGCACATAATAGTCTGGGATGCCGCACCTTCTCAAGAGTAGACATGATCCTGGGTAACGATGGTGAAATATACATTCTTAAAGTTAATACAATTCCGGGATTTACTGAAAGAAGCCTGTTGCCGAAAGCAGCGGCAGCAGCAAATATCAGCTTCATAGAAATATGCAGTATTATTGTTGATGCCGCTTTCAAACATGCCTTTTCACCTGAACGAACTATTCAGGCGGATATTCAAGGCAAGAAAACAGCCAAAATATCTACCTGAACAGCTTGTAAACTTTTATCTGTAACGACCTTTAGACATGGCTTCAGGTCTACTAGCTTATAAATTGTAGGATATTTATTTAACTCAAACAATAATGAAATATAATATCTTTGAGAAAGATTTGACAAGAAAGATTGAAGAAGTATTATCCTAATACGAGCAAAAAGAAATTAGTTGGTTTAGCTCAGAAATATGTTTCTTTACCATCTGCGAATGAAGATAACCCTTCCCCTCATAGCATTGGTGGAGCTATTGACTTGTCTTTAATTGATTCTTCAGGAAATTATTTGAATATAGGTACATCATTTGATGGTTTTAATGAAAAGTCCAATACCCGACACTATGAGCAATTGATTGAAGCAGGAAAAAGACGTTCAGACGAAGAGTTAATAATCTTAAATAATAGACGACTATTGTTTCATATCATGAATAAAGTGGGATTTACCAATTATCCTGATGAGTGGTGGCATTATGATTATGGCAATCAGTTATGGGGGAAGGTTAAAGGGAAAGATGCCATATACGGAAAAATTACTTTACAAAATTGAACACAGTAATGATTTTAGAATTGGAAGGGGTAAGGGTCTTTTATCGTTGCGCGGGAAAAGGAGACAGTGTTATCTTAATGCATGGATGGGGAGGTTCGGCAGAAAGTTTCAAACCTGTCTTTGACTATCTGTCAAAAAGTTATAAAGTATATGCATTTGATTTCCCGGGATTTGGGAAAAGTAGCATTCCCACGAAGGTTTGGGGTAAAGAAGAATATGGGAAATTCTTTATGAATTTTTTAAAGTCTGCAGGAATAGAAAGAACAAATATAATAGCCCACTCATTCGGAGGAAGGATTGCCATATGGCTTGCAGCAAACTATCCAGAAAAGGTTAATAAATTGATACTTATTAATAGTGCTGGAATAAAGCCAGGGAGAACGTTGAAGTACCATATAAAAGTAGCGATTGCTAAGACAGGTAAGAAACTGTTTGCGTTCTCGATATTTAGGAAATATAGAGAACGTTTACTTAACAACCTATACAGTTTAATAGGTTCTAAAGATTATCAACAGCAGACTGGGATAATGAGGTCAACCCTGGTCAAGGTCGTCAATGAAGATTTAAGAGGGCTTTTGCCAAAAATCATTGCTCCAACACTTCTTATATGGGGAGAAAATGATAGAGATGTGCCACTATCTTCTGCGAAGATAATGGAAAGTGAAATAAATGATGCGGGACTGGTTGTTTTTAAAGACGCAGGTCATTTTTCGTATCTAGATAAGTTTTCGGATTTTTGTGTAATAGTCACAAGGTTTCTTGGGTAATACAGAGGTGTTGAAATATATGGTTGATATTTTAAATTATACTATTAATGCGGCGGTAATAGCACTGTTGGTTATCGCTATTTTGAGAGCAATTCCGCTGCTCCACATGCTACAGCTTGAAGGATATAAGAATAAAAGACTTATCAAATGGTTTGTCACTAACCCGGCTAAGATTTTAATAGTTATGCCTATAAAAGAACCAAAGAAGAAATTGGTCTTTACTGCCAGGGCTACAAGGCTCTTTGTGTTAACTCTCTTTTTGTTAGCCTTTGTGACATATTATTTCTTCACTCCGGCACCACTCTTTTTTGTGACGGCAATATTAATTTGCGTTTTCGTGCCAATTCTACTTATACTTTCTAATATGCTAATTTATCCTTTAGAAACAATAATTAATAATTTGTATCTCAAATCAGCGAAGAAAACGCTTCAGAGGCTTAACCCAAAAGTAATTGCCATTACGGGTAGCTATGGCAAGACAAGCACAAAGGATTTTTTAGCAACTATCCTTTCTAAACGATATAAGGTGTTAAAAACTCCTGGAAGTTTTAATACTCCTATGGGTATTTGTAAAGTAATAAGGGGAGAATTAAAACCTGAACATGAAATATTTATAGTAGAGATGGGTGCAAAGGAAAAAGGAAATATTAAAGAATTATGTGATCTGGTGAGACCAGAGATTGGCATAATTACGGCCATAGGGCCTCAGCACCTTGAGACATTTAAGACTATGGAAAGTGTTGTAAGCACAAAATATGAGTTGATTGAGTCGTTGCCTGTGGAAGGGGTTTCTGTATTAAACAATGATGATGAAAATTGCAGAAATCTTGCTGAGAGAGTAAAAGAGAAAGAGGTTTTGTTTTATGGAATTAATAAAGAGAAAAGAAAACTGCATCTAACTGCAAGAAATATCTCTACAGATAGTCATGGAATTTATTTCCAAATGCAGAATGGAAAGGCGATAACCGTGCCCTGTCACTGTAACATTTTAGGTAGGCATAATGTTAATAATATTTTGGCTGCGGCAACGGTTGCTTTAAAACTTGGAATGTCCCTTGATGAGATCGCAGAAACCGTAAAGGAATTGGAGACGACGCCTCACAGATTACAGTTGATTCGTGGGGCAGGGGGAGTAACTGTGATAGATGATGCCTTTAATGCAAATCCGGTAGGCGCAAGGATGGCCTTGGAGGTTTTGAATGAATTTAGGGGGGGAGGCAAAAAGGTCTTGGTGACACCTGGTCTGGTAGAGCTTGGCAAAAAGGATTATGAAGAAAACAAACAGTTTGGTGTTATAGCCGCCAATGTGTGTGACTTTGTCTTTTTAGTTGGCCCAAAGAGGACAAGGCCGGTCTTCGATGGTTTAAAAGAAGCCGGGTTTCCTGAAGTAAGCGTGTATGTCGAAAAAAACCTAAAGGCGGTAACAGAAAGATTTGAGAATGTATTAAGGGCTGGGGATGTTGTCTTATTCGAAAATGATTTACCGGATACATACAATGAGTAAAGTTGCTAATTCAAATAATACGAAAAAAGTACTTTAATCCCGAAATACATACAAAGTACTATGTATTTCCTTTGTAATTTTCATAGTAGCTTTGGTGTTTTTACTTTTAGGATGGTTTAGTTTTTCCATATTTGGATCTAGAAAAATTTAGAAGGACTTTTGATTATAAAATAATATTTCACAACTAGTGAGAAAAAAAATATAAAACCAAAACCAAAAATTGATGCAAAATATATTCTAGTAGAAGCAAAAGATTTATGAGTTTTCCCTACAAGCGGTGTTGTTTTTATATGGACACCAAGATAGTGTAGAGTTATGAAATGGGAGAATATGGTTTTGAAAGAGTTGATTTGTAAATTTTAGGAGAAAGGTAAAAGGTGGAGCGACTAAAAATTGGTGTGATATTTGGTTCGCGTTCTGTCGAACATGAGGTGTCAATTATTACGGCTCTTCAGGTAATGCAGGCTGCGGATACAAATAAATATGAAATTGTACCAATTTATATTACAAAGGAAGGGCAATGGGTTACTGGAGAAGAATTACTCAAACTTGAAAGTTTTAAGGATTTATCCTTGTCTGTTTCCGGCCTTCAAAAGGCTTTTATTGCGCCTGACGCTTCGGTTGACTCGTTGATAGGAGGTTCTCGTAAATGGTTTGGGGAGAAAGTACTCAAGAAGATCGATATCGCCTTCCCTTTAGTTCATGGAACATATGGAGAAGATGGGACATTACAAGGCCTTTTAGAACTGGCAAATATCCCTTATGTTGGCGCTGGTGTTCTCGGTTCAGCCCTCGGAATGGATAAAATTGCTATGAAGGCTGTTTTTAAAGAAAATCAGTTGCCTGTCTTAAACTACATCTGGTTCTTGCGAAACGAATGGGAAAACAAACAAAATAAAATTATTTGCAAAATAGAGGCAGCTCTTAAATATCCGCTTTTTGTAAAACCTGCAAATTTAGGTTCGAGTATTGGGATTTCAAAGGCTGAAAACAGGGAAGACTTAATATACGCTGTAGATGTTGCCAGCCGCTACGACAGGCGGTTAATAGTGGAAGAATCGCTAGAAGGAGGTATGGAAATAAATTGCTCTGTCCTTGGTAATGATGAACCAGTTGCTTCAGTATGCGAACAAGCGATTTCATGGGACCAATTCCTGAATTATGATGAAAAATACTTAAGAGGGGGCAAAGCTACTGGATTGAAGAGTGCAGAACGCCGAATACCGGCACCGATTTCTCAAAAGCTTACGCAGGAAATTCAGGAATTCGCTGTCGATGCCTTCAAGGCTATTGACTGTTGTGGTATTTCCAGAGTTGATTTTCTTGTTAATCAGAAAAAAGATGAAATCCTTTTGAATGAAATAAATACGATACCAGGTTCTATAGCGTTTTATTTATGGGAAGCCAGTGGTATTACTTTCTCTGAACTGATTGACAAACTTATTAACTTGGCTTTATATATTCAAAAAGAAAAGAGCAAAAACACATATAGTTACAACTCAAAGGTAATAACTAACTTAACTGACAAATCATTAAAGTGTGGTATTGGAAAATGATTGATTTTGGAAATATAAAAAAATGAAGAAATTCCTCAGAGACCAATACGATAAAGCATTAGATAAGATAAAGGCAAAAATCGCTGTCTTAAAACCGTATCTTGGGAATATACAGAAAGCGACTACATCTTTTTTACTCAAATTAGTCATTGTCATCGTCATAGTCTTTTCTGTTATATGGTTTGGTAAATTTACATGGAGAAATTTGACAAATCAGGATATGTTTCTGGTAAGCCCTGTAACCTTTTCATTTGAGACCCCGGACTGGGCAACAGATAAATTTATTAATGAGATAAATAATATTCAAGGATTA
>JBHHYW010000194.1:0-5523 GCA_046757745.1 Candidatus Scalindua sp. | reverse complement strand
TGATGGCAAGACCGCTCTCCTTATCCGTCAGGTTGTTTGCTAATATGACAGCAGGCCATACGATACTTATTGTACTTTTTTCACTGGCCTTGGGACTCAAATATATAGGGTTTTTACCATTTTTTTTCACTGTAGCATTAACCGGGCTAGAGATATTTATAGCTTTTATTCAGGCTTATATATTTACTATACTAACCTGTGTATATATAGGTGAAGCTATTGAGATGCATTGAAGTTTACATATGAATTGAATTAATATTTTATTGGAAAGGAGTTGGCTTATGGACAGTACAGCGGCTGCATTAATTGGAATGGGTATGGCGGCTGTGGGTTTTGCAGGTTCAGGTATAGGGATAGGATACATCTTTGGGAAAATGATAGAATCTGTAGCTCGCCAGCCCGAGGCTGAGGCAAAAGTAGGAAAGTATATGTGGATAGGTTTTGCTCTTGTTGAAGCAATTGCACTCTATGGCCTCGTTATAGCCTTTATCATTATGGGTATGAGGGGAGGGGAAGGGTAACGCTTAGTTCACACATTGAAAATCTTTTTGTGATTTAAGATTGTTAAACTCCTTTCTCCAATATTCATACATATAAAAGGAGAGAAAAATGCCTCAATTTGATCTACACTATCTGGCTCCTTTAACCTTCTGGTCAATAATCTCTTTTCTTGTATTGATGGCGATTCTTTACAAGTATGCCCTTCCAGCAATAACGGCAATACTGGATGCCAGACAAGAGAAGATAAAAGGTGATATTGATCAAGCGGAGAAGTTAAGGGAAGATGCTGAAAGGCTGAAAGGAGAGTACCAGAGAAAAGTCATACAAGCTGAAGAAGAAGCTGAAGGAAAGATTCAGGCCGCAGTGGTTAAGGCAAATGAAATAAGTGATGACATTGTAAAAGATGCTCATCAAACCGTAGCAGGTGACAGGGCCAAAGCTCAGCAGGGTATCGAAGTGGAAAGAAAGAAGGCTTTGGCAGAGGTAAGAAACCAGGTTATTGATCTTACAATTCTTTCCACTTCCAGGTTAATTCAACAATCAATGCAGCGCAAAACGGCAGAAAAATTAGTAGACGATGTTATTAAGGAAGTGGGGAAACTGTCTTGATAGAAGATAGCTTGGCAACAGGTTATGCACAAGCGTTGTTTGAAGTGGCCAGCAAACGGGGCAGTGCTGGCGATATGGAAAAAGACCTGGACGGCATTAAGAATCTGTTAGAAACAAACAGGAAATTCCGTGATATTCTGTATCATCCATCAATTACAAAAACAGAAAAAAAGGATATAATTGACAAAATCATTGCACCTCAGTGTTCCAGTAAGTGGGTTAAAAACCTTTTATATATACTGGTAGACAAGAGGAGAGAGAAGATACTGGATTACCTACCGAGTGTATTCAAAGGCGTGGCGAGGCGGATAAGGGGTGTGGTATCCGTAAAAGTTCAAACGGTCTTTCCGTTAACCGAAATCCGACTTGCCAAATTAAAGGAAAATCTCGAAAAGCTGACGAAGAAAGAGGTGGTGTTAGAAAAGGAAGTGAATCGTGAAATAATTGGTGGGATGGTAATCCGGATTGAAAATAAAATAATTGATGGAAGTGTAATTAATCACTTAAAAAATCTAAAAATGAATTTGTTGAAAACCGCTCTGGTTTAAGGGCGTTTTTTTGTGGGGGTATATCAGGTATGACTGTAAGACCAGATGAAGTTGCTTCGATAATAAAGAGAGAAATTGAGAAGTATGAAGACAAATTAAAGATGGAGAGTGTCGGCACGGTTCTCCAGGTGGGAGACGGTGTTGCCAGAATCTACGGTTTGGATGACTGCATGTCAAACGAATTGATAGAATTTCCGGGTGGAATATTCGGCATAGCTCTCAACCTGGAGGAAGATAATGTCGGCTGTGTCTTGCTGGGGCCGGATTCGAATATAAAAGAGGGAGATACGGTAAAAACAACAGGAAGAATTGTAGAGGTTCCAGTGGGCGAAGCACTGCTTGGGAGAGTAGTGAATGCACTCGGTCAGCCGGTGGATGGTAAAGGGCCGATTGCTACAGAAAAAACTTTGCCGATAGAAGGAACTGCACCAAATGTTGTTGAAAGACAACCCGTAAAAGAACCTTTACAGACCGGAATAAAGGCTATTGATGCTATGATACCAATAGGCCGGGGACAAAGAGAATTAATAATAGGTGACAGGCAGACAGGTAAAACTGCAATATTGGTGGATACAATCCTGAACCAGAAGGATACGGGAGTTATCAGCATTTATGTGGCAATTGGACAAAAAATGTCAACAGTAGCGGGTGTAATTAAGACACTGGAAGACAATGGGGCAATGGAGAATTCGATAGTAGTTGTTGCCTCTGCCAGCGATCCTGCACCCATGCAATATATTGCTCCATATGCGGGCTGTGCAATGGGAGAATATTTCAGGGATAAAGGAAATCATGCCGTGATAATGTATGACGACCTTTATAAACATGCCGTTGCGTACAGGCAGGTTTCATTGCTGCTCAGGCGGCCTCCGGGCAGAGAGGCGTTTCCGGGAGACATCTTTAATCTCCACTCCCGCTTGCTGGAGAGGGCAGCTAAATTAAATGATGAACTCGGAGGCGGATCATTAACTGCGCTTCCGGTGGTGGAGACTCAGGCTGGAGATTATGCGGCTTATATTCCTACGAATGTCATATCTATTACAGACGGACAGATTTATCTTGAGGGCGATTTGTTTAATTCAGGGATTCGTCCCGCGATAAGTGTTGGTCTGTCAGTATCAAGGGTAGGAGGAAATGCTCAGATTCCGGCAATGAAGAAGGTAGCAGGGGCGCTGCGGCTCAATCTGGCACAGCACAGAGAGCTGGCGGCATTTGCACAGTTTGGTTCAGAGTTGGACAAATCAACTCAAGAACAGTTGACCAGAGGTGAAAAATTAATAGAAATCTTAAAACAGCCGCAATACGAACCGGCACCAGTAGAAGAACAGGTCATTATAATATTTACCGCCATTAATGGCCACCTTGACGATATACCAACCGGTAAAATTAATGATTTTCAGGGTAAATTCCTGCAATTTATCAGAGATAAACATTCAGGAGTCGCTGCGGAGATAAAAGAGAAGAAGAAGATCGAGGAAGATACATCCAAGAACCTGGAAAGGGCAGTTACAGAATTTAAACAAGAATATAAATAATATATCCGGTTGAGTCAGGGAACTATTGGAATCCCTGCAAAAGCAGGGGGTATTACTTCCCTTTCGGGAGTTGTCCTCGTCCGCCCTGGCGGGACCAGTTCTAATCCGGACAAAGATATTATGGACAGTATAAGAGACATAAAAAGAAGAATCAAGAGCATCAAAAACATTCAGCAGATCACGCGTGCAATGGAGATGGTTGCTGCTAACAGACTTAAAAAAGCTGAAGCCAGAGCCCTGGCTGCACGGCCTTATACCCAGAATATCACCAGCGTTCTGAATCATGTAACGAAATCAACTCCGGAAAAAGCCCATCTCTTTAATCCAAAAGATGAAGTTAAAAAGATTATGGTTATACTGATTACTTCAGACAAAGGATTATGCGGAGCTTATAATACAAATATTATACAGCATACACTTAAATTTATCAGAGAAAATTCCGGGAAGGAATTAAAGCTCCATTTACTGGGTAAAAAGGGCAATAATTTTTTTAAAAATAGACCATATACAATCGAGCAATATTATACCGATACTGTAGAACAATTGGGCATCTCATCTCTGCAGACCAGTGACAATAAGATAACGGAAATAACCGCAAAAATCATAAACGATCTGGAAGATGGTGTTTTTGATGAAGCACACTTGTTCTTCACTAAATTCAAGACCATGATGAAATCGGTACCTACCGGGTTCAGACTGTTGCCAATAGAAAATGTTGATGCCGATTCTGAAGAAAAAGAGAGTATGATGGGAGGTTACATTTTAGAACCGTCATCTGAGGTGATTTTCTCAAATCTTCTACCCAGATATATAGAATCCCAAGTGCGCCAGGCAATATTTGAGTCATTAACATCTGAATTCGCGGCGCGAAGAGTTGCAATGATTGCCGCTTCAGAAAATGCAGAAGAAATTATAGGCGAGCTTACGCAAACATATAACAGGGCCAGGCAGGAGGCTATTACTAAGGAATTGCTTGAAGTCGTTTCCGGTTCTGAAGCATTAGCAAAATAAATTAATAATTTTATATAGTTGTATGGTAAGGAAAGAGAGGTAATTACGTTGAAGAAAGGGGAAGTAGTACAAATAATAGGTCCCGTGGTAGATGTAAGGTTTCCACCGGGGAAACTGACCTCCATTCGAGATGCCATAAAAATCGTGGACAAAAAAAGAAATATAAACCTCGTCGCAGAGGTAGCACAACATATAGGGAATGACACTGCCAGATGTGTTGCACTAGCGCCCACAGATGGATTGGTAAGAGGAATGGAAGTTATTGATACGGGGGAACCGATTTCTGTGCCTGTAGGCCCGGAAGTCCTGGGTAGAATATTTAATCTATTAGGCGAACCGTTAGACACAATTGGTAAAGTTAAAACAAAAGAACGTAATCCCATTCATCGTCCGGCTCCTTCGTTTGAGGATAGAGAGTCGACAACCGAAGTTTTTGAGACCGGCCTGAAGGTAGTTGACCTCCTCGCTCCGTTTGCAAAAGGTGGAAAGGTAGGACTGTTTGGCGGCGCCGGTGTTGGGAAAACGGTTCTTATTATGGAATTAATTAAGAGTATTGCCAGTGAGCATGGCGGGTATTCAGTATTTACCGGTGTTGGCGAGAGGACAAGGGAAGGAAATGACCTCTGGCTTGAAATGAAGGAGTCCGGCGTGCTGGATAAAACCGTTCTTGTCTTTGGACAGATGAATGAACCTCCGGGTGCAAGATTGAGGGTAGCCTTATCAGGACTTACCATGGCAGAGTATTTCAGAGAATCTCAGGGACAGGATGTATTGCTGTTCATAGACAATATCTTTCGTTTTGTACAGGCAGGTTCAGAAGTATCTGCTTTATTGGGGCGAATGCCCTCTGCAGTTGGTTATCAGCCGACATTAGCCAATGAAATGGGAGATCTCCAGGAGAGGATTACATCTACCAAGAAAGGTTCAATAACTTCGATGCAGGCGATTTATGTGCCTGCAGATGACTTCACTGACCCTGCACCTGTTGCCACCTTCCCGCATCTGGACTCTACCATCTGGCTCTCAAGGCAAATTGCTGAGATGGGTATCTATCCTGCAGTTGATCCTTTACAATCAACCTCTCGTATTCTTGACCCTCACATAGTAGGGCAGGAACACTATGAAGCTGCCAGGGAAGTGCAGAGGATTTTGCAGCGCTATAATGATCTGCAGGACTTTATTGCCATTTTGGGTATGGAAGAGTTGACAGAAGAAGATAAACTTACTGTAGGAAGGGCTAGAAGGATACAGAGATTCTTATCGCAGCCATTCTTTGTTGCAGAACAGTTTACCGGTATAAAAGGAAAGTATGTTAAGAT
>JBHHYW010000193.1:0-5528 GCA_046757745.1 Candidatus Scalindua sp. | reverse complement strand
TTGATGTTGTTTCCACAAATCCTGGCCATCTGGCATCAAATCTGGGAGTAGTTGAACTTACGATTGCTCTGCACCGTACGTTTGACTTTCTTAATGATAAACTAATCTGGGATGTTGGACATCAAACCTATGTACATAAATTGCTTACAGGGAGGAGAAAAGCATTCCCTACTTTAAGACAGTATAAGGGACTAAGCGGTTTTCCGGATATAACGGAAAGCAAATATGACCCTTTTACCTGTGGTCATAGCGGACACGCAATTTCTGCCGCCCTTGGTATTGCTTGTGCCAATAAAATAAATAACGTCGATAGAAAGGTTATTGCTGTTGTTGGAGATGCTGCAATGTGTGCCGGGATGTCGCTTGAGGCGCTCAACCATGCAGGACATTTAAAAAGAGATCTAATAGTAATTCTCAATGATAATAAAATGGCGATCTCTAACACAGTCGGCGCAATTGCAAAGCATATAAATAAAATCCGAACTACGCCACTTTATGCAGATTTTAAGAAAGAAGTACACCATGTTTTAAAATCACTACCTATTGTTGGAAAACGAATGGAATATACCCTGGAACATATCACAGAAGTATTAAAGCGGGAAATTACACCGGGGCAGATTTTTGTTGACCTGGGTTTCGACTACTTTGGGCCTATTGACGGCCATAACATTCAGACGTTAACTGAAACTCTGCAAAATATTAAAAATGTAGAAGGGCCTGTATTACTGCACGTGATTACTGAAAAAGGCAAAGGTTTTGAACCTGCATCAACAAATCCTGCACGTTATCACAGTGCTGGCAATTTCAAGATGCATAACGGGAAACTAAAAGAAACACCAAAGGATCCAAAACAAGTCAGTTATACAAAAGTTTTCGGCAAAACGATTATTGAACTTGCTGAAACCAATAAAAATATAGTGGCAATCACAGCCGCAATGCCGGATGGAACGGGGCTTGATGCATTCAGCAAGAAATTCCCGGATAGATATTTTGATGTGGGAATTTGTGAGCAGCACGCCATTGGATTATCAAATGGAATGGTAGCCGCTGGGCTTAAACCTGTTGCTGCAATATACTCAACTTTTTTACAGCGTGCATATGACCAGGTGTTTCATGACGTTTGCTTACAAAAAAATGGTATCCTGCTTGCGCTGGACAGGGCTGGAATTGTTGGAAATGATGGTCCTACTCATAATGGCGTCTTTGACATAGCCTACCTGAGACATTTACCCGGAATAACCTTAATGGCTCCAAAAGACGGAGCTGAATTAAAGGCAATGTTGCATAAGGCAGTACAACTCAATACACCGGCAGCAATACGCTATCCAAGGGCAAATATACCGGAAGGCAGCCTGGATAATGACTGCAATCCTGTTGAAATAGGCAAAGGTGAAATCTTAAGAGAAGGCCGTGATGGGGTAATCATTGCATATGGGGCAATGGTATATCCGTCCGTGGAGTGCGCAGATATGCTTGCCGAGAAAGGGATTGATGTCACAGTAGTGAATGCTCGTTTTGCTAAACCACTGGATGAGGATCTCATAATGAAAGTTGCTGGTAAACACCAAAGAATCCTTACTGTGGAAGACCATACCGTGGTGGGAGGATTTGGTTCAGCAATTCTGGAATTGCTGGTTGAAAAAGGTATCAATACTCAAAATGCGCACAAAATGGGTATTCCCGACAGATTCACAGAACAAGGCCCTCGTGATATTATTTTAAAAACCCTCAACCTGGATGCAGAAGGTATCTACAAAAACTTTGTCTCTACCTGGAATTTGACAGAACCTGTTAGTATCAAAAAGAAGGAAGTGCAAAAACAAACCTCTAATTTGATATGAAAAAAATCATAATACTGGGTGATAAAAGTAAAAAAAAAATAAGAGAAACGATAAAAAAGCTTGAGCCCTTGTTTCTCAAGAAATCGCATCTTTCAATAATTGATATTTCTGATGAAGATGAATTAGAAAAAGTATCTGCCGATCTTGCCTTTGTTTTTGGTGGAGACGGTACAATCCTGTCAGCAAGTAGAACATTAAATGGCAAGCAAATTCCCTTAATCGGCGTACACCTGGGGAAATTTGGATTTCTGGCTGATCTTACTTCACGAGAAATCAGTGATTCCCTGGAAAAAATTTTCGCTGGCGAATACGTTATCTCGCAAAGAATGCTGTTAACTTGCAAGGTAATTCGGTCTAAACAGATTATTAATGAAACTCTCGGATTGAACGATGCCGTAATTTCCAGAACTTCACTATCAAGACTGATTTCAATTAAATTATATGTAAATGAAAAAACAGTTACTACATACAGCAGTGACGGGCTGATCGTATCTACTCCGTCAGGGTCTACTGCACACTCTCTATCTGCCGGCGGCCCTATAGTTACGCCTGATATGGAAGCTTTTCTCATAACTCCGATTTGCCCACACACTTTGTCAAACCGCCCGCTTGTGGTATCTGGAAATTCAAAGATTGAAATGGAACAAATTTCTGAATCTAAAGGGGTAGGCTTAACCGTGGATGGCCAGATATACTTTGATGTTAAGGTTGGAGATAGAATCGTTATTGAAAAAGCCGAAAACAAGTTGCAGTTAATTGACATACAAACAAGGACTTTTTATGATGTCTTGCGAGAAAAATTAAACTGGAGGGGACAGCCCACTTATGACGTTAACTGAAAAAAACAAAAAATATCTTTTAACCGGCAATGAAGCGTGTGCAGAAGCTGCGATACAGGCTGGTTGTAGATTTTATTATGGGTATCCTATTACACCGCAAAACGAGATATTAACGCATATGACTATCAGAATGCCTCAAGTTGGCGGGACATCCATCCAGGTAGAAAGTGAACTTGCCGCTATAAATTTGGTATACGGGAGCGCCGCTGCGGGCGCCAGGGCAATGACATCATCCTCGAGCCCCGGCATTAGTCTAAAACAAGAAGGAATTTCTTATTTGACTGGAAGTGAACTTCCCTGTGTTATAGTAAATATACAACGAGGGGGTCCTGGTTTGGGAGATATTTCACCTTCCCAGGCTGACTACTTTCAAGCTGTTAAAGGTGGTGGACATGGAGATTATCACACAATTGTGCTTGCCCCAAGTTCAGTACAGGAAATGGCTGATCTTGTTTTCGATGCATTTGATTTGGCCGATTGTTATAGAAATCCGGTAATGATTCTGGGTGATGCCCAATTAGGCCAGATGATGGAACCTGTTATATTTAATAAAAAATATAAACCCGTTTTATCAAAGAAAGATTGGGCGCTGACCGGTGCTGACGGAAGAAAAAGGAACATAGTTAAGTCTTTTTATTCAGTAAAAGGAGAACTCGAGGAGTTTAACGCAAAACTGCAGAAAAAGTATCGCCAGATTCAGGCCGCAGAGGTACGTTACGAAGAAACAAATACTGAAGATGCAGATATTATTCTTGTTGCTTATGGTACATGTGCCAGAATATGTAAAGAATTTTTAAATAAAAACCAACCTTTAGGTGTAAAAGTAGGATTAATAAGGCCCATTACCTTATGGCCATTTCCTTCAGGCATTATACAAGAAGTTTCAGAAAGAGTACAAGCTGTACTTACGGTAGAAATGAGTGCAGGCCAAATGGTGGAAGACGTAAGATTAAGTGCTTCTGGCCGATGTCCGGTGCATTTTTACGGAAGAACTGGTGGGGGCATACCAACGCCCAGAGAAATCTTTAAGAAAATTTCAGAAATAGTTTCTGTTAAAGAAAAAGTAACCTGTACCACATAATGAAAAACATCCATTTGTAAATTTAACCAATTGTAAACAGGAAGTATTCTATACAATTATGGAAGCAACTTATAAGGCTCCAAAGACATTAATTGATACTCCAACTCATTATTGCCCCGGATGCGGGCATGGTATTGTCCACAGATTAATTGCAGAGATAATTGATGAAATTGATATCAGGGGGAAGACCATCGGGTTGGCCCCTGTAGGGTGTTCTGTCCTGGCATATAACTATCTTGATATAGATATGTGTGAAGCGGCTCATGGCCGTACACCTTCGGTTGCGACAGGTATCAAGCGTGTTCATCCGGATAAAGTTGTTTTCTCTTACCAGGGAGATGGAGATCTGGCTGCAATTGGTACGGCAGAAATAATACATACTGCCAATCGAAGTGAAAACATTACCGTAATTTTTGTAAATAATGCAATTTACGGTATGACAAACGGACAGATGGCTCCAACTACTCTGATCAACCAAAAGACATTAACAACACCTTACGGGCGTAGTGAAAGAAACGATGGATATCCTCTGCCTGTTTGCGAACTCCTATCCGTAATAGAAGGAAGCCGATTTATCGCCAGGACATCTATGACTTCACCAAAAAACATAATCAAAACAAAACAATTATTAGAAAAGGGATTTCAGACCCAAATACAGGAAAAAGGGTTTTCTCTGATAGAAATTCTTTCTCCGTGTCCGGTGTATTGGCGTATGAACCCTGTTGAATCTTTAAAATTCATAGATGAAGAAATGTCCAAGACCTTTCCCCTGGGTATTTTCAAAGATTGGAAAAATCAGAATTAGAAAGGTTCATTAAGATGTCAGAAAAAGTTATTTTAGCCGGTTTGGGTGGACAGGGAATGATGCTTCTTGGCAGATTGATAGCACAAGCCCTGATGCTCGAGGGGAAAAACGTAACCTTTTTCCCATCTTACGGTACAGAAGTACGGGGAGGTACCGCTTATTATCATTTAACTGTTTCAGAAGAAGAAATCTTCTCCCCTGTAATAGAAGAAGCTGATGCACTTATTATGATGAACCTGCCCTCTTATCTAAAGTTTAAGGATTTCCTCAAACCAGATAGTATGCTCTTTTTAAACTCATCCATGATTGATAAAATAGACAACGAAATGAACACAGACGTTTTTAGAATTCCTGCTACGAAAATTGCAAACAGCATTGGAAACGTCGTAGCATCGAATATGGTTATGCTGGGAGCGTACAATGAAGTGAAAAATCTCGTTTCTATTCCACTCTTTCTCTCCTGTCTCAAAAACGTCTTAAAAGGAAGAAAAGAACCCTTTTATGAAGTTAATAAATTAGCTATAGAGCGAGGAGCTGAATTCGTAAGAAAATATTAATTGTGAAAGACAGAGGTTTGATCAAGTCATAAAAACAAATTTTCTACTCTCTTAATTACAACCACTTCCTTCTCAGACTTTTCTAATACCTTCTATTTTTACTTCTTTCTCTTTTAAAGCAAGGATTTATATTATAAGATAAGTGCTATCAAAGAAAGGTATGATGAATTGAATAATTTGACACCGAAATATTCTTATTAATTACAAATTCTGAAATAAATTCAGAATGACAAAAAAATGGTGCTTTTGCCTATTCTCGGACAACCAGCAAAGATAGACTCTTGCGATAAATTTATTTGTTTTCCTAACCTATTGTTATTCTTTTGCTTATCTCGTTTTCCTTGTAATTTTATATTTTTTATTATTGACAAATTTAAATATTATTGTAAACTTTAACCTTAACAG
>JBHHYW010000192.1:0-5541 GCA_046757745.1 Candidatus Scalindua sp. | reverse complement strand
CTTCTACCAAACAATCTCTCAAACTTTTTCATAAAACTATCGTTACCGCAAGGTCTTCCCGTCATTGAACATTTCCTTATGTTCATTATGATTTGCTCATCTTCTTTTTCTCTTAAATACTCAGACCAGTCTTCTATCTCATTTTCCAAAAAACAATCTTGAGATAAAACAGTATCTATCTTCTTGTCTACATGACTACTTGCACTCGACCATCTATACCTTTGCGGTTTTCTCACTATACCAGCTCGAACAGGATTATTTTCTACGTATCTGATTGCTGCATACGTGTGTCTTTCATCAAGGATGCAGGAGTAAAATCTCCCCTGCCATAAATGACCGCGTGCCTGTTTCCTTCGATTAATATATTGAGCATATCTCATATGAAGCATATTAAGAGTGCGTGGCAGAGAGTATTCCTTTTTCGGCACACATATAAGATGAACATGGTTAGTCATAAGGCAGTAAGCCCATATGTTCAAAGAGTATTTTTTGCCGTAATCCTTAAGCCACTCAAGATACTGAACATAATCGTCATCTTTCTCAAATACAGGCTGTCTGTAATTACCTCTTTGTGTAACATGATGTGGATATCCCTTTGCGACAACTCTTGCTAATCGTGGCATGCTAAAAATTTACAACACAAGACACTATATGTCAACAATAAAATAGGCGCTGTCCCTATTATTGTCCAAAGAGAAAGCATATCATATTTTTTCTATGTTACAGACATTGTCAAACCAGTTTTGTCCACCGACAAGCGGAGCTGGATTGATAGGTAGAAAGTCATTTATATGAATTCCTGCACCTGGACCTCCCTGGGATTTTGACCACCATATACGTTCTGGAATGTCTTCATCATTAAAGATTTTCAAGTCAGGGGCAGTTCCTGTTTTAGATTCCTGGCTAAACTTAGTATCAGCCCTTCCAACCGAACCGTGTTCCCAATGTCCCATGTGGTGTGAAACAGCAACAACTCCAGGATGCATTCCATTCAGTAACCGAACTATATTACGAAATTTCCCTACCGGTTCTTTTTCTCCAGCTCTGTACGTATGACCTTTTGGGCGATAAACGGTGATCTCTATCCAATCCCTATTTTTAAGGCCAAACCTTTTTGCTGTTTCAGGATTAATAAATACAGGATTTGCGTGAACTATCTCTGCCTGGTATTTGAGATGTCCTGTTCTGCCCTGGGTATGAACATTCCATTTAAATGTAGTGAAGATTAATTCGTCACGCTGGAGATCCACATGTGAAGGTATCTTGAAATAGGTGCAAAGAGGCGCAGCAATCCCATCTCTTGAAGGTAAACTAACATGTTTTGCCGCAAGAGGAAACACCTCATCATAAACTTGAATCTTTCTTGAAGGTGTAGGAAATCCATGCACAGGTTTTCCATCCTGCATAATCCCAACAGCTACTTTCTTCCCTTTTATCATCTTGTAAATAATGCCATTTTCTTTATTAACAAAGCTTCCTTTTAAGTCTTCATTAGAAACAGGCCGTTCATAAAGCTCATAGTCTTTTGGGCGATCATGATCATACCAGATGCCTCTCTTCTTAAATTCTTCCCAGGGGATAGGTAGTTGTTTATACCACTCCTGGTAGAATTCTTCTACATCATTAAAAGTAAAAAACTTTTCCATACCACCGCCAATCTTATAGGCCAGATCGCGCAAAATAATTTGAACCGGTTTTGCTTCTCCTAAGGGTTTTGCCATAGGCTGTCGTATACCGGTATAGGGAACAAGGCTATAACAGTTTGTAGAATGGGCGTCCCATCTCTCAAGGCTTGTCGCCTCCGGAAGGATAATATCCGCAAGCGACGCTTGTTCACTATAACTAATATCAATTGCCACGTGAAAAGGAATAAGCTTTTCATCAAGCAGTACTTCTCTGGCTACATTTGCCTCTGGATAGCCATATGAAGCGCCTAAAGTATAAGACATGTACATTTCTACTTTTGTTCTTCCTTCTTTAATGTAAGGGTAAACAAGCTGGCCTACCCGCATGGGATACCAGTGCCATGATAGAGGATATTCACTGGGAGTCGCCAGCTCTCCATAATATTTGTTTTGCCATTCTGAAGGAAAATTTTTGACTCTCTCTTTTACTTCTGCCGGTAGCTCATTAAACTGAGCAGTGCCAGGCAGAAACGGTTCAACTTTAGAAGGACGAGGTTCCGGCTGAACGATGTTTGGCAAACCATCCTGACCATAACGGTTATTCCACATCCTGAGTGTGCTTAAACAGAATCCCCCGGGACGTCCAACATTACCTACCAGCACATCCAGAAGGCGAATAGATCGATCTGCTTGAACACCATTATAGTGCTTGGCGGAGCCACGGTTAGACATTGTGCAGCATTGTGGAGACGCTTTAGCAAATTCAATAGCGATATGCCTTATTTCCTTTGCAGGCACACCGCTCTCTTTTTCAGCAAAATCAGGGGTAAAGCCGGCAATTTGCCTTTTGAGATCATTTAATGGATAATTCGCCCATCGATCCCAGAATTTTATATCATAAATCTCATTATCAATAATTACATTTGCCATAGCAAGAGCAATAGCCCCGTCTGTACCGGGAAAAACCGGAAAGTATTTATCTGAAACGGATGCAGTCGCCGAAGGACGCACTTCAAAGGTGACCATTTTGGCACCTTGATCTACTCTTGCCTGCTGGATTCGCTGCATCATAAAGAAACCACCCTGGTGGGCTTCCATAGGATTAGCTCCAAAATTCAGAATGAATTTAGTATTCTCAAAATCTTGTGTTTCCCATTCAAAATCCCGGCCATAAAAGCTCATAAGAGGGGCCCTTCTATTAGAACTGCATATAGACCTGCGATTAAGACGATTTGGAGTGCCAAAGGCATTAGTGAACCGTTTGGTAAAACCTTTTGTCTTATCACGGCCATAGTGAAAAACAAATCGTTCCGGATGCCCGTCCTCACGAAGGTCTTTCATCTTCTCTGCAATCTCATCTAATGCCTCATTCCAGGAAATGCGTTTCCATTTTCCTTCCCCCCTCTTTCCGGTTCGTCGCATTGGATATATAATCCTTTCCGGATAATAGGTGTATGCAATCATCCCTTGCGCCTTGGCGCAAACCTTGCCTTTCGAATTCGGGTCTAAAGGATTTCCCTCAATCTTTCTCACTCTACCGCCCTGCACCCAACCGATAACACCACAATGTGTTGTACATCCAAAACATATACTGGGAACTGCCCGGGCTTTGCTATAATCTATCTTTGTTTCCATCAATTCCTTCGGGATCAGAGAGGTTTCGCAAGAGTAATTTTCTCCAACAAAGTGATGTGCACAAGCGCCGGAAGCCATACCGACTGAAATTCCTCCTGCAATTCTAATAAACTCACGGCGAGTAAAATTAGACATAATCTTTATTCCCCTTTACTTCGTATCCTCTATACAGCATACAAAAATATTATACTTCTGAAATCAGCGATAGATACGCTTATACGTTCTGGTTTTGTGTGATAATTATCATTAACCATTATTTCTGAACGTAAATAATTTCATCTTCTTTCGATGATAATTGAATTCCATTTTCTATCTTTTTTTCCATCCATTTCTCCAGGCCGATGTAAAAAACGCTTGGATTAGTGCCCGCTGCTTCTTTAAACGCTTTCGCGTCATGTTTTTTGGCGTAAATGACTACAGGATCACCAGGATCTTCTAAATCACAATATTTGAGAGCATTTGTAGGACACACATTAACACAGGCAGGCTCCATGCCCAAAACAGTGCGATGTGCACAGAGATCGCATTTGTCTGCCTTATCAGTTTTAGGATCAATATAAATTGCTCCATATGGACAGGCTTCTACACAAGCCTTTTTTGAACTACATCGATCTCTATCAATAATAACGGTTTTGTCTTCAAGACGCGTTATAGCATTGCAAGGGCATACCTTCAGGCATGGGGCATCCTGACAATGCATGCATATTAGGGGGAAAAACTTCAAGGTGAGTCTATCGATCCTCTCAAGATATCTGACTCTTGTACGGAAACTACGAAGAGGCACACTATGCTCTGTTTTGCAGGCCAGACTGCACGAATGACATCCAACACAGCGGCGAAGGTCTATAATAACTCCGGCGCGTTTCTTAGATGTTGGCCGAACTTTGCCAACGTTTTTCCATGGGATGGGTACAATTGAGGACATAATTTTATCTCCTGGCAGCATGGAAATTGATACGATTTATCGTCGATTGTAGATTACAAAATAGTGAATTATAGATATTATTATCGAAATAAACTATATGTCAAATAGATAGAACCTTTTATCCGGCAATAAATTCCTTCACAAACCCCCTCTTATTTATTCCTTTAGAAGCCACATCATTCATTATTAAATTCAATGCGCTCAGGAGTTTTTGATTTTCATCTCTGGTTTTTACAGCAACACGAAAATACTTATCACTCAGGCCAATAAAATTTGAACAATCTCTAATGATAATATTGTCCTTTATCAAAAGTTTCTGAATTCCTGATGATGTTATTTCAGCATTATGAATCTTTATCAATATAAAATTAACTGATGGTTGAAACGGCTGTATGCCCTCTATGTCAGTAAGGCCATCATACAGGAAAGCCTTCTCACCGGACACATATTGCCGTGTATTTACAGCGAACTCAATATCATTAATGGCAACATGGCCTGCAATCTGCGCAAATGTGTTAACGGTCCATGGTTCTTTAAATTGCATTAATTTATTAACGTTAGATTCATTTGCAACAAGATACCCAAGCCTCAGACCGGGGAAACCATAAAATTTTGTCAACGATCTGACAACTATCAGATTGTCAATAAAGGGCGCCTCTTTTATAACACTATATTTCTCATCATCATCAACAAAATCCATAAACGCTTCATCTACTACTATCAACCTGTCTGGATTCCCCTTTGCAAGCTCTAATATATCGCTTTTAAGTGTAAGCTGCCCTGTTGGATTGTTAGGATTACATAGGAAGACCATACCGTCTTCGATATTCATCAGGGTTGAGAGGCTTGTGTTAATTAGCGGAAAGTTTCCATCATCATTTACAATCTCAACTACTTCGGCGTTTGCATTGGACAGCGCATCTTTAAATTCACTGAATGTAGGTTGCAGGAGGACACCCTGTTTGGGTTTCATGGCACGTGGTATCAGATAAAACAGTTCGTTCGAGCCATTACCCAAAATTATGTTTGAGTTATTGCATGAAACTTTATCTGCAATAGCTTTTTTCAGTCTTGTGCACTCGCTGTCCGGATAGTTCTTGATATCGTCAAATCGTTCGGTAATAATTTTCTGTACGCCGTCAGGGCAGCCAAGCGGGTTTATACTTGCGCTGAAGTCTATTATTTCATCCGGATTCAGACCATACTTATTACATAACTGATTTATGTTGCCGCCGTGTCCGTTAAGCATAATTGTTACTTTGAGAAATATTTTGACAGGATTACAGGATAAAAAAACAACATATTATAACAATTTAGCTCTTTGAAAAATTAAACAGCAATTCTGTAAAAGACTTC
>JBHHYW010000191.1:0-5546 GCA_046757745.1 Candidatus Scalindua sp. | reverse complement strand
ACAGATACGAGAGTCAGCAGAAGCGCTTGGGCTACCGCCTGGTGCAAGGCTTAGACTGGTAGAATTGCCTATGGCATCCCGGTCTATTCTAGCTGGCATTAAGACTTCAGCAGTGATTAATATTGGAACGGCAACATTAGGTGCACTTATAGGTGCTGGAGGTTATGGGCAACTGATCCTCACAGGTATCAGGCTGGACAATATATCACTTATCCTGCAGGGTGCCGTGCCATCAGCAATACTTGCTCTTATTGCACAAGGTTGTTTTGAGGCCTTGGAGAAGTTTTTCGTACCAAAAGGCCTTCGGTTGAAACAAAACTAATGATAGGAGCTTGCAATACAGTACTAAGAATTTTGCTGAGGATAACATAACTAGTATTTCTCAGACGTTGAAAATAAGTCTGTGTGTGGCAGGGAGTTACGAGTGGAGATTTTTCTCTTAAAATGGCGGGGCATTATCGTGATGCATTCACTCCACGACTCTATTTTCAAGACGTAACATATCGGCTTATGACGGGGCTATGGGGAGAAGAATGGGGAATTATTCTAAAACCTCCCCATTTAGACACGCCTTGATAAAGTTGATAATCTTTAAAGTATCAGACAAGCGGTTTCCTATCATCCATCAGGCTCTCTTTCTCGGAGCCATTGCCGCCAATCCTCAATCGACACGTCTAAGGTTTTTCCGCTTCTTCTCTGGGAATGACTAGGGGAACACGGCCACTCAAAGCATGTAGAGCATTTTTCACCCTCCTGGTTTTGCTCTATAGGATATGACTTTTTCATAAGGTGTTCATTGTCAATTTTACCATAATTTTGCCCTTTCTATTTCACGTATCATTGCCTCTATTTTTTCTTGTTGTTCTTGAACCACTTTGACTTGTATCGCCGTCATATCCATAGAAGACAATTGCTTGCGGTTTTTGAATGCCACAAGGTTAGGTACGTCTTCTGCTATAAATCCAAGATGTTCTTCCCCTGTATTCTCTGCTTTGTATTTGAACTTTATAGGATTTAAACCTTGTAGAGTTTCAATCGCCTCTTTTGTTGAGATCACAGTAATATCCTCTTTTAACTCTCTTGATGATCCTTGTGTAATAGTATCTATAGCCTTTATATTTCCGCCAACAGATAATCGTTCAGATGGATAAAATCCTGAAACCAATAACAAAAATACTGCTATAACAACCAATTTCCCTATCTTTACTCTCATTTATCTCTCCTTCCAAATAAGGGAACCCTAGCTGTCCTTTATCAGGACATTGCCGGTGCTTATAATAAAAGACTATTGAAACGTTATTAAAGTGAAGCTATTTGTTCCGTCTGTATGATTATATGATAAGCATATCCATCATGTGATGGAATGTATCTGTGTGATATGAAATCTTGTAGAATGTAGAAATACCAGGGATTATAATACTCAGGTAACTACTGAAATCAAGAGTAAACTTAACATCAGGATACACAGGGATATTACTGGTGAGATGCCCCTCCACGTTTACCTACACAGTCACCCCAACAACAATTCTGAGCAGAATATACCGAAATACTGTTAAATATTTCAACAAACTTGCCGATATTCTAAGTAGTAACATTACAAATAAGTCATTAATTGTCGCTTGAACTTATACGTATGAATTCGCCATTATCTTTTGAATGGATTGTATGATGAGAAAAATATTCATTTTGACATTAGCAGGCCTGTTATCTTTTTATCCTTCCGGCGGTCTGGTTACAAGCCCGGACGAAAAGTTATGTATGGCCGTACCATTCAAATCATATCACTTTCCTCAATCTACATGTTTTGTTTCAAATCTTAGTTAAGATTTCAGTGGTGGAAGCCTCTCCTGGCAGGTGGTTTGGGTGAAAAAGGTCTTATTTACGCATAAAAAAAGGCCCATTTGATGCGCCGTGCAGTATTCTTCAACCTACCAATTTATTATATTGATATGTGATTAGGTTGTGAAGCTATACCGCCTACGAACGATCAAGAGCCTTTTTTTTAAGACTTTAATTGTTCTTCTGGTTTAAGCAATCTTAAACCAACTAAACTTATAAAATCATTCTACTTCTATTATCGTCAAAGACAGGGACGTCTTTAGCTGAAAATTATTTTTTTCTGATTATATGTGATCGCAATATACATGCCATATTGATTGTATAATCTGCTGCAGAATAGTTTTTAGCAGCCAATGCTCCACAAGTCCTGTTAATTCAACGTTACAGTTACAGTTTGGACACGTATGCTCATGATATTCGATATAAAATCCTGGTGCATTAGCAGCAGGGATAGTGTTTGCTTGTTTAACTATTCAACAATTTAGTCAATATATCTACAACAGCATTCATATATTTACATCCAGGAATAATTATTATTATTTCCCTTGCTTTGAAATATAATATTTGATATAAAAACACCTTTGAGCAGTGAGGTTGAATTTGTATTATAGTATTATAAGTAAAATGTAATATTATGGCTACAAGGTAACAACCTTGTGGCTTTTTTTATATTATATTTTTGTGTAGGAGAAGGAGGAGGTGAAAGAGTAGTATGCCGACAGGAACAGTCAAGTGGTTTAATGACAAGAAGGGATTTGGTTTTATTTCAATTGAGGGAGGAGAGGATATCTTTGTGCACCACACAGCTATCCAGAGTGATGGTTTCAGGACACTAGAAGAAGGAGACAAAGTTGAGTTTGAAATTGTACAAGGCGATAAAGGTAACAAAGCTGAGAATGTCAAAAGAGTATAAAGCTTTTTAAAGCGTTGCCGTATATTTTGAATCTTAAAGCATAATAAGCTGAAACTGATTGAAAATATGGAATTGTTACTTACGTTTCTGGTATAACTCTAACCTTAAACCCCAATATTCATAACATGATATTGGGGTTTTTTTGTGGAATTACATAGTGCGGCATAGCCAGCAGTCTGGCGGGCAGGGAGGAATTCCTGAATTGAATACGAAAACTTATTAAGTTAGCTTATTCTATTATACTCACATTTTTAATAATTATGGGGTTTTTTGGCACATCGCTGAATCCGTTAAAAATACCGGTTTTTACTTTTGCAATCGAATCAACCACATCCATCCCCTTGATAACTTCTCCAAATACGGCATAACCAAAACCTCTTGCGGTATTGTCTGTGTGATTCAGGAAATCATTATCTTTTACGTTTATAAAAAACTGGGCAGTGGCGCTGTTAATAACATTGGTTCGCGCCATGGCTATAGTACCCCTATTGTTACCTAGCCCTCTTCTGGCTTCGTTTTTAATGGGGGGCTTAGGGTCCTTTTGTCTCATCTCGGAATCCATGCCACCACCCTGGATCATAAAGTTCTTTATAACTCTATGAAATATCAGATTATTATAAAAACCTTCGGATACATATGACAAGAAGTTTTTTACAGTTCTTGGCGCCTCCTTCTCGTATAATTCAATAGTTATGTCGCCCTTTGATGTTTCCATTAATACTTTAGGATTGGCGTATGCAGAATTCAGATGTAAGCAGATAAGGCTGAACAAAACTGAAACAACGATGGCCGTTACTATCTTTCTGGTGTATTGTGCAATCATGGATTTTTCTCCTTAAAATTATTCTTAAAATCTTAAAAGTACGTTCTCGATATGACATAGCATTTTTCTGCTTAATGAGTATTTTTACTTGAATCATTAAATCATAGTCTTGCAAATAATTCAACTTTTATCTTAATTCATGTACAGGCTGTGACGGAATCATTCCCAATATTGTTGGAAGGGTTAGTTCCGGTTTCTTTTGGAGTGCGGTGACCGTGTCACTGTAGTTTGTTGCCAAATGCAGATTTGCTGCGGCAGGTATCGACACCCGCCCAACAGACTGGCGGACAGGCGGTCGATGCACTCCATATTTCATACAAATGATATTGAGAGGAAAAGTAGATGTGAAATTCCAAATTGATTTAACTGGAAATACTGGTATGATTACAAGTCAAAGTCATTCCCGCCAAAAGACTTGTCGGGCAGGCGGTTGCCAACTCATTATATTTTGGCTCAAAATTATCCAATGTTTAATCCCATCAGCTTAGAGATATTCAATAATCTGTTTTCTGCAATATGTGAGGAAATGGGTGTCGTATTATGTAAATCTTCATTTTCCACAAACATAAAGGAGAGAAGGGATTTTTCATGTGCATTGTTTGATGGCAGAGGCGAAATGGTTGCCCAGGCCGAACATCTTCCGGTACATCTGGCATCTATGTCACTATCTGTAAAAGAGGCTATAAAAGCAGTGGAGATAAAGGATGGTGACACTGTGATATTGAATGATCCATTTCAGGGAGGTACGCATCTGCCGGATATTACAGTTGTGACCCCTTTCTTTTATAAGAGCAGGAAAGAGCCTGTTTTTTATGTTGCAAATAGAGCTCACCATTCAGACGCAGGAGGAATGTCGCCGGGATCCATGTGCAATAATGCAACAGAGATATATCAGGAAGGAGTTCGGATTCCGCCGGTAAAGATAGCGCAGGCAAGTATCATAAATAAAGATATTATGAGTATAATAACGTCAAATGTCAGAACACCGGAGGAGCGTGAGTGGGACATAGTTGCTCAGATTTCTGCCAATACGATCGGCAAACAAAGATTATGGGAATTATGTGACAAGTATGGAAAAAGTGAGGTAATAAAATACTCGGCTGAACTTCAAGACTATTCAGACAGGATTATGAGGTCAGTAATCAGGAAAATACCGGATGGTGATTACTCATTTGGTGATTTTCTTGACGATGATGGTATTACAGAAAAGCGTGTCAGGATAAAGGCCGGCATAAACATAAAAGGCAGCAGAACACGTGTTGATTTTTCAGGCAGCAGTAAGCAGGTTAAAGGCTGTGTGAATGCAGTCTATGCCGTTACTGTATCATGTGTCTTTTATGTATTCCGATGTTTGATTAATTGCGATGTTCCGGCAAATTCGGGTTGTATGAGAGCTATCAGCATAAATGCGCCGGAGGGTTCTGTTGTAAATGCAACGATGCCGGCTGCCGTATCCGGCGGCAATGTTGAGACCTCTCAAAGAATCGTTGACGTAGTCTTTGGGGCGCTGTCTAAAGCTATTCCGGATAAGATTCCGGCGGCGAGCAGTGGGACAATGAATAATATTGCTATTGGAGGATATGATGAGTCGAGAGGGCAGAACTTTACATATTATGAGACAATTGCAGGCGGGATGGGTGCACGGCCAGATCGTGACGGTCTTGATGCTACTCACACCCATATGACAAATACCCTGAATACCCCTGTTGAGACAATAGAGCATAATTATCCTTTCAGGATAAAGCGGTATAACATTCGTCCACAATCAGGTGGTACGGGAAAGTTCAGGGGAGGTCACGGCATAATCAGAGAATTTGAATTCCTGGATACTGCGTCCGTAAGTATACTTTCAGACAGAAGGAAATTTTCGCCATACGGTCTCAGGAGCGGCAAAAAAGGCCGGGTTGGCAAGAACATATTACCTGAATCTTGCACCAAATGTACCTCTCCCGCCTGAGAGATATTATTTTC
>JBHHYW010000190.1:0-5548 GCA_046757745.1 Candidatus Scalindua sp. | reverse complement strand
ATCCTCGCATTGGATTTTGACGGTTTCATCAGATACAAAAAGGCAACCGGTATAACTGCCTGCGGGTTTATGCCGATAGCGTTATTAATGAAGATTTTGCCTGGTGATGTGCAGGGGAAGATATTACAGTATGATACATCAGGCAGCATACTGGGTGATTTCAACAGCTCCGTGAGTTATGCTTCAATAGTATTTACTAGAAGCAGTGAGCCGCCGGACATTATTGGTGATAATAACGGCCTGAATAACGATGAACGATTGACTCTTCTCAAGGTTGCGAGAGATACGCTGGAAAGCTATGTAAAAGAGGGAAAGAGACCTGATCTGAATTCCGGAGAATATACATTAAGCCCGATAATGAAAGAAAAAAGAGGTGTATTCGTAACACTGAATAAGAACGGTAGCCTTCGCGGTTGTATAGGCCACATACAGCCCAGAGAGCAGCTTGTTAAGGCAGTAATGGACAATGCTATAAACTCATCAATGAACGACAGTCGTTTCAGGCCGGTAGGAGTAGACGAACTGGAAGAGATAGAAATAGACATTTCGGTACTCAGTCCGATAAAGAAGATAAGCGGCGCTGATAAATTCATTCCGGGAGAGCATGGAATCATCATACGTCTGGGAGGTATGGGCGCCGTGTTTCTGCCACAGGTTGCTACTGAGCAGGGATGGGACAGAGAGGAGACCCTCTCCCATCTTTGTAATAAAGCCGGCTTGCCGTCATATGCGTGGAAAGACGAGAGTATGGAATTCTTCATATTTACAGCAGAAGTATTCCGTGAAGAAAAAAGTTTGGTCATGAAATAACACCGCTTCCCCGGACAAACAACGCCGAGGACTTTTCACGGGGAGTCCGGAACCAAAAGATTTGTTTTGCGTAAGCTTATTTTAGCCAGTGTTGAGCGATTTTAAATTGTGTGTTATTGTAGTCGAAGGCTTTAGCCTGCGTTTCTCATCATTTGATAGGCTTATGACAATTTCACGTTAATTACGCAACCTAAAGGTTGCGGCTACACAAATTGCTCAACTTTGGTCGTAGCTACTTAAATAAGACGCATACTGTTACCAAACCTGCAAACTCATTTCAATAAAGGTCTATTCTAGTAATGGACGAAAAAGATAAAAAAGTATTACTTCAAATAGCAAGAAAAAGTATTGAATCCGCAGTAAAAGGCATTTCAAACGATCAAACACAAACCGAACCATTCAGTCCGGAGTTGAAGGAAAAGAACGGTGCATTTGTAACGTTAAGAACATGTGGAAAGCTGAGAGGGTGCATAGGGCGAATGGTTTCAGATATCCCTCTGCACAAGCTTGTTTCTGAGATGGCGGTTTCAGCGGCAACGGATGATCCGAGGTTTAATCAAATTCAACCTTCAGAGTTAGATGATCTGGAAATAGATATTTCTGTCTTATCACCACTGCAAGAGGTCGGGAACCCTCTTGACTTCGAACTCGGCAGGCATGGGATTTATATTAAAAAAGATTCTGCAACCGGATGCTTTCTGCCTCAAGTTGCTGCTGATACAGGATGGACCAAAGAAGAATTCCTGTCACAATGCTGCAGTGTAAAGGCGGGCCTGTCACCGGATGCATGGAAGAAAGGAGATGTTGACGTCTACATCTTTACATCAGAAATCATTTCAGAGAAGGATGTTTGATTCCTAATGAAGTATTTAACAGAATAAAACCTATAACAAGTATGGGTACTTATTAGTTGATATTACGTTATTTTGAAAGTGTTTGTACTGCATTTGTTGTTATGTCCATCTTTGTATTTTTATAAACTACAAATATCTTTTCTTCATCAAACAGTACAAAAATATCTATAGTATCTCGATCAAACGCTTCTTTGTCATTTTTTAAAATGAAATCTTTTAAATCCTTCAATGGGATTAGTAGTATGGGGCCACGTGGCATAAGAAGGTAACCTTTTCTTTTTTCTAAACAAGTTTTAAAACTATCTGATTTATTTCCACGAAATGTGATTTACCAACCTTTAGGTTTGCTGCTTCCGGCCCTAATGAAGGTTTTCATTCCGTTTATAACAGCTTCTACTTTACCCCATTCATCAATTTTATATTTTTTCCTTTTCAGGATTTTTTTCACCTCATCATTATAAACTTCATCATCACCTCGTTCTGTAAGTACTTTTGTAATCTTACTCTTTCTGGTAAGAAGAACAACAAGCTCCTCTTTAAATGATTTAACTAAAGCTTTTTGAGTCGCACTCAGACTCGGCTTTCTGCTGCTAAAAGTAGTGACTTTGTATCTATTTATTTTGAAGAGACTTATAAGATAATTTTCTAAATTGAGTCGTATGTTTTCATCGTTTAGGTCTGATTGAGATGCATTACGGGCATCATTTATGATTATGACTCTTTCCCAGTTTTTTATTTTCTCGTCCGGTGATTTAACATGCGTTACTAAACGGCTCTTTAAATCTTCAGACTGCCCAATATACACTTTTTTGTCACTTCTCTTGTCAAATAACATGTAAATACCAGGAATTGGAGAATTGTCTATTTCATTAATAACAATTTCTAAGGCTTCTTCACTTTTGGGTATATCCCAAAGACGAAGATTTCCTACCAATGTCCTAGCCCTTATTATGTCTAATCCATTTGCAGGATTATCTAAATATCCAAACTCTCGGCTACTCATAGTTATTCCTTATATAGGGTAACAATAGTTTCTCGAAGTTTATAACTGCGTATTTGTCCTGATCTCCTTTCTCTTGCCTTTTCAATTTGTTCAATATGTAAGCCGATGTCTTGTCCTATTTTTGCAATAAGTAAGTCAGTAGGTACATAAACATCTGCTATTAGACTATCTCCCACTACGAGAATAAATCTGGAATTACTACTCATCGAATTATAGACTTTAGACATTACTTTAAACATGTCATCAAAATATTTATGAACTATATTTGGCATATCCATTCGTCTATAATTACCCCGTCTTTCTATACCAGAGGCAATATCATCTTTAATTTTTTCTATCCATTCGTTAGTATATTTGCCATTATCTGAGGAAAAATCTCTTATTAATCCTTTTGATACATTATCGCATACAACCATATCATTCTTTATGCTTTTTAACTCCTTTTGTTTCTCTGCAAACCCTAACCATCCCATTTCAATTTTGTAATTCATAACATAATCCATTCCATTCATATATGGGGGAGATGTAATGACAAGATCAAAATTATGATCAAGATTGAAATCCATTGAATTTGCTAGATAAACAATACTTTCAGTATCAATAAAATCGAAATAATTAGAAAATATTAAACCTAAATCGTAAGCTATCTGATTAATTTTTTGGTCTAAAAGAACAAAAGGGGCGGTTTTATATACTTTTTTATTGGAATATCCAAGGCAAGGACTTCTTTTTAAATTGCTGCAATCTATCAATATAGATGAGAAAGCGACTTTTATTAAATCCTTAGCCTTCTTTTGTTTTTCCGTACTACCTGGTAGTTCTTCAATGCCACCTTTTAATAATTCGAGATTAGGTAGGACTTTTTTATCAAACTGTTTATCAGATTTTAAAAAATTAGGGGCTGGGGCTGGTTTATCTTTGGGTAACAAATTGTAAATTTTTTTAAAATAATTAGGCGGAATACCCCAACTATTCAATTTAGCATTGGCAATGAAATGTAACAGTGGATTCAGCTCTGTACCGTATGACTTAAAACCATTTAATTTTGCTTGTACCAAAACCGTTCCACAGCCAGCAAATGGGTCAAGAACAACAGGGTTTCTATAGATTTCTGAATAGTAATCAAATTTTGATTGAACAAAAGCAGCAGAAAAGCCTTGCACATATGGAGCCCAACGATGAATATATTCATTCACGTTTTCTGCAAATTTTATATGTTGTGCCTTGGTATGAATTGAGACACCTAGTTCATCTAAATACTTCAACGAATCAATATCAGATGAACCACCCTTTTTTGGTGATTTTTTCCTATTTACCCTTCTAATATCTAAATTGTCTTTCTTCCAGATATCTAATTGCATACTTCTTTCATTCCCACTTTTGATTGACTTGTAAATTATCTTTATTCAATTTATTCTTCAATATAAACGGTTAATTTTATTTTAATGCATAGGAATTTCAATGTTGATAACACTTCGACTCCGCTCAGTGTGACGTCATCCTGAGCGGAGTCGAAGGATAGTTTTTGTCGCGAAGCGACTTAACTTGATGAAGCCGAATATTACTTTTACACTCTTGTATTGATTTAGCGTAATCTTATACTTTGTTAGTCTTTTGTCAACTGGTTTTCAATACTTAACAAAAGGACAACCATGACTTATTTCTGGAAAATATCTGAATATAGGCTTTTCACCTCTTTGATTCGCAGTTAAGTCACAATCTAGAAATGCTTCAATCAGGCCATCATAATTAAAGCTAATAAAAGATACATCATTTTCATCACAAAACTCCCATATCTTAGTCTGGATTAATCGCACAATATCTGCATTGTTCACAGCATAAAAAAGATTTCTATTTTTTTTGAGTTTCCCGTCTAATGATAATATATCAGCTAACAATCTAGGAATAAAAAATATCAAGCAGTCAAGAATATCTTTGCTAAAATTATCTTTTTTAATAATTCCTGAAAAGATACCAGATTCAAGTAGATTGTTTTGAGTTGCTATGATTGATAAGAATTGCTCAAAGTCGTATTTCTTGTCTGATTCTAATTCATTCTTTTCTAATAACTTAATAGATTTATCAATTGTTTCGTTTGAAAATGGTATAGAATCTTGAACTTTTGTCGAGGTGTCTTTTTTTAAATAATCTAAAAGTGTCCCTGAAAAATCGGTAAGCGTTGGAAGTGTTCTCGCACCAATAGGAGAAGGACTTCCGCTTGTCAAAGCAGCCGAAAATCCAGAGCCGACAAAAACTGCAATTTTACGTTTCATCTTTTTTGCTTATGGCGTATACATAATGCGGAGATGAGGTGCAATTACCAATGCCGCCGTAGATGGGGCGAACATTATTGTAATAGTATTTAGAGGAATCAAATTACTATTTTGTAAAGAAGTGTTGTGATGGGCATTGCTAACCCTGCCTGGCTTTTATATTATTTGTATTGATTAGCGCAATCTTATACTTTGCCACTCTTTTGTCAACGGGTTTTCAATATTTGGCTGTGGAGTCGAGAGGGTTATAAGCCGGGGAAATGGTGCCATCTATAGAGGTACTTTTTTGAATATAAGCAGGTACTGATCAAAAAGAGTAGTTGGTTCTTCATCAATCTTAAAACCGGCTTCTGCCATTTCTGATATAACTTGTTGTGCAGGAATTGTATGACGCGGCTGGCCTGGAACTGAAGCCATATCGGCAATTGCAACAACAGTCTTCTCTTGAATAAAGGGATAAATCTTATCACGAAAATATTTTACCGGCTCATCGTAATGAAAGTAAGTATAACCGATAAAGAGTAGATCAATTTCACAGTTTAATTGGTCAAGCCCCGGATCATCTTTTGTAATCTTATGAATGGATACATTGTCCAGGGAGTCTCTCT
>JBHHYW010000189.1:0-5568 GCA_046757745.1 Candidatus Scalindua sp. | reverse complement strand
GACTTCAAGATAATATCGCCAGGAACAGCTTGCTCGCTCAAACGGTGACCGATATCGAGCGGCAGTTGGCTGCGATCAAGCTTACCCGCAGCACCCTTCGGTGCCAGCACGAAGCTCAAACCTTCGAAGCTGACATCTTTCAGCGGTGTATTGGCCGTACCGGGAATGAACTTATCCGGCGAGATCGTTTCCGGACCAACTGTGACGGCAACCAGTCGGTTCGACGAACCTTCAGGCTTGAATATGTTGATATAGCCGTAGGTACCCTTCATATCCACCGACATGCGCCAGTAATCATCGTATACCTGGACCCACGCAAGTGTCACATCATCCAGTCCCGGCAGACTGGGTTGGCCGACAATGTCCGCCAGCGTCAGCGCAGTATGGATATTCAGTCGGTTTTTGCCATCAACGGTGTGTTGATAGTTGATGCTGATGGGCTTTTTACGGAATGTAGAGCTACCCCACACCAGCCATTCCCACTTGCCGTTCTGCTTGTCCATGGTGAAAGTCAGATCGGTCAAAGTAAATGTGTGGCCCATCTCAAAGGTGAGTGTCTCACCAGGAGTGGTCTGGCCGCTGATCGTCACCTCGGTCGGTTTCCCAGCTGACTTTTTGACATCCACATCAAAATCAAAGTCAACTTTCTTTGATCCTGCGGCCAGTTCAAGCTGACCGGCGACATCCACGTCGAGTGTCCTTGTACCGCTATCATTCTTACCCTTAATTGTAAGATTGGTGTGTTGTATGTTGACGGCAGCGGCACGAAATCACTGAGGCTGAAATTATCGGGGATTACGGCGACCACGTTCTTGCCGGCATCGGTGGGCTTGAAAACCACCAGTGTTGCCGTTTGCCCGTGCACGGTGACATCAACGCTTTTGTAAGAATCGGTACTTTGCAGGTTACTGACGGGCAGGCTGTCGAGGCCGGGGATGGAAACAGTTCCAAGCAGGTCGGTAACAGTTTGTTCCGCCGTCTGTGCCCGGGCATGATTGCCACCGATGCTGACGAAAGCGACGAGTAGCGCAACGGTAAAAATCGCCGGTAACAATACCTTAGAGACAGAGAAACGGATCAACTTCGTTATTTTTGCCATAATAAAGTATACCGTCTAATCACTAGGCTATAATAGCTTTCTGTGAAAAAACAAAACCTAATCTGTAGAGGAGTATATTGTTTCTACAATTATGAATCAAGGAAAAAAGCTTTTCCGACTTCCTGCCTGACGATTTGTGTGGCGGGAGCGAGAGATTATTTTCATAAGCTGGAACGGACATGATGTCCGTTCCAGAATAAGAGGATTTTTTGATTTGGATGAAAAAGATAGCAGGGCTGCATTTATTTCTTATGAAGGAATTTTGGTTGTTGGCATGAATGGTAAAACAGAACGGGGTCAAATCATACCTTAAACCGGTATTTCAAGGAGGATCTTATCGTAGCTCACCGTGGGGGTTGATTTCGAGCGGCCCTTACGTGTCTTCTTTACCTCTAAAAGCCCTATCTCTTCAAGAAAATCAACATCACTTGACACATTCCTGGTGTCTCTCTTCAGTATCTTCGCAAGCTCATATACCGAGGAAGGGTGATATTTTTTTGTTGTCGTTAATATACGCAGTCTTTCATCGGTTATAAACTTCCTCATTACGCCCAGGGACTTAAACGAGATAACCGACCTGGCTTTTACATTAACGCCTCTGGACACATCCCTCATAACATCTTTAGACTCGCTAACAAACTCATCTTCACTCTTAATCTCAAGTCTTATGTTTTTGACCTTCATTTCTAAATCTCCTTATATCTTTATAGAAATCTTCAAAAAGCTTATCTACATCTTTAAATGTATATGCGTACTCTTTGTCCTTGTAATGTCTGTGGTCACCTTTCCTCTCAGCGTTATCATAGCCAATAACCCTTTTGCCTTTTCTAATATAAGCAAGGGAGTATTTAAATCCATGAGGCTTATCTGTGCTCCTGGCCACTTTCCATACATTAATCTCAGCAATGTCGCCATTTGGATAAATTCGCTTATGGACATAAACCGGCTCCGCCTTCATATGGGTTGTAATATACCATATATCCGGCTGGTATCAATGAAAAAACCTGAACTTTTCATATTTTGTTGGCTCGTTACTACGTTGGAGCGTGGGAACGAGTGATTGTTCTGTCTCTTTTTAGTTCTTTGCAAATGTCAAATTGACAATTCTTCATCGTTTTAGTAGTATTATTTGAATGAAATTTATCCAGGCCGGTTTAATAGCTTTATTAATATCCATCTATTCAATTACTATTTATGCCCAACAGGTACACACCCTTATAGGTACGGCTATGGATATGGCAGGGAGAAAGGTTGATCTGATGGATTTTTATGGCGACAAAAACAGGGTCGTTTCTTCAACTACTGTTGACAAGAATGGCTTTTTCCTTTTTTCGTTCAGTGATGACTCTCCGGTCGGCATGTACCGGCTGAGTTTTGAAAAAGGCAGGAGTGTGAATGTTATTTATAACCATAAAGATATAAAGCTATCAATAGGTAAAGAGAACGTACAGGCAGGAAGTTATTCCATTTTTGCCGGTATAGATGTATTGTCATCAGAGGAGAACAAAATCTATTACGGTTTCCTGCAGACCCTGGACTTGAGAAGAGAGCGAACAACTCTTTTAAATCAACTGAAGCTTTTATATCCACCTTCTAAAAATAAGGATGGTGTGACAGATAGTGACGCCACGACTGCATCAAAGTCCGGGACAGAATTGTTTCGTAGTCAGATAGATAGTGAGATGCGTAATATGCATAAGAGATTTGAGGTGAGTATACAGCAGCTTGTTGATAACAATCCGGATTCCTATGCAGCAAAGATTATAAGAACTATGAAGACACCTGTGTTGACGGTTGATTTGTCCGGGGACGGACGGAGGGAGTGGACGAAGGAGCATTTCTGGGACAATGTAACTCTTTCCGATGCGACCCTGCTGCACAGTCCGGTAATAGCGTCAAAGGTATATGAATATATTTCACTATACAATAATAACCGGATGAGCAGGGAAGAACAGGAGATGGCGTTTATTACGGCTGTGGATATAATCCTGTTCAAGGCTCAAGCGGATGAAACTGTATTTGGGGTTGTGCTTGACATTGTAACCCGGAGTTTTGAGCAAACTGAATATGAACTGGTTTTATCTTATATAATAGAGAATTATATTCTGTCAGATTCCGGCTGTGAAAACAGTGAGGCTGTAATCTCGGCAGACCGGGCAGAAGAGTTAAGAGATAAGATAGCGATGATCAGGAAAATGGCCGTAGGGAATATGGCTCCGGAGATAGAGATGTCTCAGCAGGGATTTTTTAACTTAAATGTCGAGGAAGGTGCAGTAGTTCCTGCAGGCGAATCTCAAATGAAGCTGTCAAATATAAGTGCTTCGTACACCCTGGTATTATTCTGGGCGAGCTGGTGTCCGCATTGCGAATCATTACTGTCCGTGCTAAAGGACGTTTATGATGAGTACAGGGACAAGGGGCTGGAGATATTGGCCATATCTATTGATAAGGATCGGACCGAATGGCAGAACGCTATCTTAAATAGACAATACAAATGGATAAACTATTCAGAGTTGAATGGTGGTGAAGGTAAGGCCGCAACTGAGTATGGCGTATGGTACACCCCAAGGATGTATCTGCTGGACAGGGACAAGAGGATAATCGCGAAACCGTTAACTGTGGAAGAATTAAAGAAATCTATCGCCCCGTTAAAGCTTGCCAAATCAGAATAGGTGGAGAGAGGAAGTATCGGTATCGGAAGATGTGGCAGGTATTTAAAAAGTATGGAGGAGATTGGTGCTGTTTAAGTGTTTTAGAGATATGTAAATTATTATCTATGCAGTACTAAATTGCAATGCAGTAAGTCTGGAGTTCAATGTAGCATTGACAAATCTATCTATCATCTTTTTTTCGTGTTCTTCTATATCCGTAAATGCAGTTGCGATACCAAATATAGATGTGTGCGGATTCTTTTTAACGCGGGTTACAATTCCCTTGCACTTAACAGGGGCTGTAGTTGTGGAGAAACCAATCCTTAAATACAGGACAGTTCCGATTTCTATGTTGTAGCTGGAATTAAAGAACAAACCTCTAGCACTCAAATCATTTACACCTACCATGTCCCAGTCAGAAGGCGCCGTTGCCTGACCTTTTTGAGGCCTGATTCGAAATCTTATAATAATCGGCTTCTCAACTCTCTGATACTTTCTCTTCTCAGAAGTCTCATACATTGGAATTCTATCTTGCTTTGCTTTTAGCCTTATCATAATTACCTCTTTAGCTGTAAAAATTGTAATTTACTTCGTGTTATGTAGAGCAATTGATGTGCCAAGACAATGTTGACTGAGGACATGAGTTGTATGGTGTTGACAAGACAGTGCATACGACTTGTTGGTGAACTGGGGTTATTTAGTGATGTGTACTTTTTTCAGTAAATAGTACCCACTTTTACAACAATAAATTCTTACAAGGGTGTCATGCTTTCTCTTAATCATTTGCCTCTTTTTTCCTCATAAGTCGCCATGTTTCAAGTTCGGCTTTTAGGGGCGCCCAATATTGTTGGTCAATTTTTCTTTCAGTGTACTCCTCATCACGTAGAAGTTTTTGTGTCTCTTCTTGATTACCTTTAATGGCAGATTGTAGGAGGGGGCGGTTTTTGGCAATATTTGAGGTCGTGTCAGGATATTTGGCGGCCAATGATATTAGAATTTCTGGTGTTCTACACTCGGTAAGCCAAAAACATATCTTTTTATGTGAGGGTTTATGTGTTTCTTTGTAAATATCGGCTTCAATCAACCGTCTAATCATGGGCCAATCTTTGTCTCGTTGAGTCTTTTTAGCTTTGACAAGATCGGAAAGACCGATAACTGATACCTTTCCTATGTCCGGCAGTTCGATTTCCTCGCGCCGTTTCCATAACATGGTGAAAGGTTCCAGTCCTCGCATTTTACCAATAATATCAATTCTTAATTCCTTTACATCCTCCCTCTGACACCGGAAGTGGCAAGCATGCCCTTTCAATAGTACGCCTTCAGAAAGGTCAGGGAAATATATTCTTTTTGCGTAGAGGTCATACAGAGCAGATTTAATATTTTCAAGATTCTTTGAAGAAACCATAACAGTCAGATCGATATCACGGCTGAATTCTGCTGCTCCATAAAGGATGCATGCCTGTCCTCCGATTAGTAAAGCCTTAACCCTGTACTTCAAAAACGTGGAAAGGGCTTTGGGTATCGGGCTCTGGATCATAATTTCCTCCAAGTAGTACAAAGACTTCCCATAGTTTCTGAGACTCTATGAAACGTTCTGCAGGAGACATTCTGTACCAGTCTTTAACCTCTTCTTCTAAAATTGACATAGGTGTAAATAATGTGTTATTCATCTTGTCAAAGTTGAGTGCGCAACATACAAATTTACCTTATAATTTGGCTTATTGTACATTATCAAAATGAAAAAGCAAGGCGATAGCAGATATAAAAGGCCGTTTTAAAGTAGTTGAAGGTATTGGTGCCTGGATAATGTTTAAATAA
>JBHHYW010000188.1:0-5613 GCA_046757745.1 Candidatus Scalindua sp. | reverse complement strand
AAATATATAAATATATTAAAGAATGCAAAAATGTAACGCTAAACAGAATAAGTTCTCTTGTTGTGAACCATCTTGATGTTAAGGAAGAATATGTTGAAAAAATTTTGAATGGTCTAATTGATCTTGGCTTTATTTACAAATATGACATTGGAGACAAGATTTTTTATTCTACAAAAGATATTACTAATAAAATTAAGCTAGAAAAGGCACAAAAACCATCAACAGAAGATGATATTGATATTAATGATCCTGAGATCAATAAATTTTTAAATAAGAAACCATTGCCTGATATACCAGAGAAAGTAGATACCAATGGTACAGAGAATAACGTTGAGTTACATAGCGGAGAGCCAGATGATATTGAGAATAATTTGCCAAATGAGGATGAATCAGATTTCGATTTAGATAAGTATATGTCTGAAGAAGGTGATTCTAATCATAATTAGAATCCTTGTTTTCTAATATTAGTTTGCTTATTTATATATCAAATTTATTTCAAGAAATGTAGAAAAAGCAAATGTGGTTTTTTAAACGTAAAAATTTAGATAATAAAGCAGATGATCTAAGTAAACAGCCGAAAGAAGATATCGAAATTGAAGGTATAAGAATTAGTAAACATCCTTTTTCGGACGTTGATATTTTACACAAATTAGATTATGGAATTGATTGGGAAGTACAAAGAGAACAGGTATTACAAAGAGATAATTACGAATGTCAAGAAAATGATGGATACTGCGATGGTTCTTTACAGGTTCATCACATTGTTTCTCTTAGTAAAGGTGGTACTAATGAATTAAATAATCTTATTGCCTTATGCAAACATCATCATAGTTTAAAGCATGATCATATGAGGAATAACTTATAATGGAAATATATGGCGCTGATATATCAGGTATTGAAGGACAACTAATTAGATTCAAGGCGATAAAAGAAGAAAATCGTCATGGGGTAACTTTACTTGGTCTAGCTCAAAAGGTTGTTAAAGAAGGAATCGTAAGGGCCGTAAAAGCAATTGAAACATTAGAAGGTGAATGGGATGTTGTTAGCAATCAAGGATATACAATTGACTTACATCCTGCCGAAGATCCAAAAACTTCTTCTGGCTTAGATTTACCTCTTGCAATTATGTTACTACAAGCAAGTATTTTGCAAGGCGAAGAAACTGTAAGAATATTAATAGACAAACGTCAGAAACAATTGGCAAAACTTAAGCATGAATCATCAAAAAACAAGCTAAAGGAACAAATCCTTGACCAAATAAATAGCCTCAATAATCGATTGGAACTCATACAAAAATATAGAGAAAGAATAAGAGATAACAAAAAAAAGTATTTACTGATTGGCACACTGGATATCATCAATGGGGAAATTGAAAGCCCTCAGCGTGGAATGTTCGGAATGATTTCTGCAATTGAAAAGAATTTTAGTGTAATTATACCCGAAGATGCAGAAGTGCAAGCTGCAGTGATATTAAAATCAAAGAAAAATTGCAATTTTTTTAAAGCTGCAAATATACAAGAAGTATGGAATGTCTTATTAGGTATAAGTCACCCAAGGAAAGTCAAATATAATAAATCAAAGGTTGAGCATAAAAACATTAATAGATATATTCCAAATTTAAATGCAATCGAGGGTGTGTCAAAGGCAAAATATGCTATGACTATTGCTCTTGCTGGTGGTCATAATATATTGCTTGTAGGCCCTCCAGGACATGGGAAAACAATGCTATCAATGGCAGCAGTTAATCTACTTCCTAGAATGAATGAGGATGAAATGTTTGAAGTTAATAAAATTTATAGTGCAAAAGGGGAATTGAAAGGTAATGAGGTTGTTCTTACACGTCCATTTCAAGAAGCAAACAATAATGTTACTGAAGCTGGGCTTTTCGGTGGTGGACGCCCTCTAGTACCCGGATTAATCTCACTTGCCCATCGTGGTATTCTTTATTTTGATGAAATCAATCTATGTAAAGGTCAGGTTATTGAGAATCTTCGCACACCATTAAACAACAAAATATATAAAATTACACGTGTTAATCAAGCTATAGAGTATCCATGTAATTTTATTTTGGCTGCAGCTATGAATCCATGTAAATGCGGTTGGTACAACCATTACTTTTGTCCTGAGTGTAAATCTACATTTTTTACTACGGACTATGGATGTAAAAAACATCCCACATCAGAATTGTTACCAAAATGTACATGCTCACCTCGAGCTACAGAACAGTATAAAAGCAAAATCAGCAAACCCCTGTTAGACCGAATTGATTTAAAGGTGTTTGTCTCAGCATCTGATAAGAAAGAGTCATATGATTTCGACTATGCCACAGTTACAGTAAGAAGGAAAATTCAAGTAGCTAGAGAAATTCAACAAAAACGATATCGTGGTAGGAGTTCAATTAATTGCAATGGCGATGTTCCCGATAAATCACAGATGGAAAATGTCGATGAATCAATTATGAAATATCTTTCAGAAATTAATCGTAACTTAAATATAGATACTAAACGATCAGAAGTTAAATCACTGTTGGTAGCACGGACAATCGCTGATTTAGAGTCTTCAAATAAAATCAAGAAAGAACATATGGATCTTGCTATAGATCTAATGGGAATTGAAGATCCTTATTTCAGTGACCTTTAAAATATAAGTTGGAGGTTTTAAGTGGAATGTGTTTGTCTACAACCTCAACATTTCTTTTGACATGAATGCACACTTTATACATACTGATGCATATGAGAACTACATTGAATATAGATGAGAATACCCTAAAAAAAGCTTCAAAGCTTACAGGGGTTACTGAAAAGACTTCTTTGGTGCGCCTGGGCCTGGAAGCACTGATCGCTCGAGAAAGCGGCAGGAGACTTGCCAAACTTGGGGGAACTGAGAAATCGCTTCGTCGTATTCCGAGAAGAAGGATTACGAACAATTAAGTATGGTTCTTGTAGACACTTCGATCTGGATATCACATTTTAGAAAAGGCAACATCCATCTCAAAGAGTTATTAGATGATGAGTCCGTTGTTTGTCATCCATTCATCATTGATGAGTGGGCCTGTGATGGCTTGAAAAACAGAAATGCTGTTATGAGCCATTACAAACAGCAGCTGATAAATTAAACATTCTCCATGAAAAGAGCAAGGTATAATTCGAGGCCTGAAAGATTTATAAAAAAGATCACAACTCACACTCCATTTGCCAGAACGGTTTTTCTTCCGGTTATACTGTGGCTTGCTTTCTCAACTGTTGGATTTTGTACCGCCAACGCTTCAACGCCTGAGATTACAAAGGCAGAAGCTACGCAGATTCTTGGCCACATGGGCTACGAAAACGTTACAGTGGGTGCATTAATTAAGGGCATTGGTGGAGTGGGAGCGGGTGCTTTCAGTAGTGAGAACATGGCTTTAATTGTAGCGGTTGGCACACGCAACAGAATATCTAAAGAAATCAGCGTGACCATCTTCTACGATGCAGATCATGGGTGGTTTTATTATGAAACTGTTCGTGACGAACTTACAAGGCAATACGAGGTACGCATCTGGACTAAAGATGGTTACAAGAAGGTCGAGCATCCTGAGCCTGAACCAGAGGAAAAGCTGGAAGAAGTGCAGAATGAATACGATTCTAAGGAATAAAACTTTTTTTAAGAAAGGGTTATTTTATGCAGAGAAAAGAACGTCGATCAAGAAGAAGACGGAGAGAAAATGTAGACCGGAGGAGCGCAAACAACCCGGCCTTCAATGGTCATGACCGCAGGAGTAAGATGTGCAGGAGATCAAGACGCGATAGAAGGGTTTTAGAAGAATGAACGAATAAATGATACTGCATTGCACATCACACAAATCACATTCTATGAAAATGCGTACAAGCTTTATAAAACTATTACAACTATCATTTTATTGGCCGTTTTTATTTTTGTTTAGAATCCTTTTTAATTTCAGGGTCGAAAGAACTGACAATCTGGAGAAAGCGGGAACTTCATTTATTCTAGCCGTAAATCACGTCTCATATCTGGACCCCATATCGGTTTTTATTGCCCTGCCTTTTCGTTTGAAATATATTCCGCTTTTTTACATGTCTGATGATTATTTCTACAAGTTACTGTTTTTTTATCGTTTTACTGGAGCGATTCGTGCTAGAAAGGGCCGCGATCTGGAATTGTCCAGCAGGCCATTAATAGATAAATTAGACCAGGGTGAGAGAGTTGTCATATTCCCTGAAGGTGGTATAAACAGAGGCGTAAGCATAAAGAGAAGACCTCGCAGGGGAATTTCATATGTGGCCGCTAAAAGCAATAAATTGATTGTACCTCTTAAAATTGAATCTAACTTTGACAGCTCTGTTAGTGTCATGGGAGGATCTGTAATTGACCTTCTGACAGGAAGACATTGGATAAAGATGGTTTTCGGCAAACCTTTTAAGATTGAAGAGACAATCGGAATGATTCCAGCGAGCCTATCTGAATTACGACAAGCGTCTGAAGGTATATTTAAAAGAATAGAAAATGCAAAATAACGGCTGGAGAAATCCGAATATTTATCGTATAAATAAGCTATGAGAAGAACAAAGCGAAATTCGAGATTTAAGAGATTTGTAAAAGATATCACAACTCACACGCCATTTACCAAAATGATTTTTCTTCTGGTTATACTGTGGCTTGCTTTTTCAACCGGATTGTATTTTGCCGAAAGAGGCATTGAAGGGGCAACCATAACTTCTTATGGCGATGCCTTGTATTGGGGTATAGCCGCGTTTTCAACAGCCGGCATAGCTGATACGCCGCAATCTGATATTGCTCAGTTGATTGGCGGTATATGGATAGTAGTGGGTTCTGTAATTTTTTTCGGAACTATAGTGGCAACTATTACAACTTATTTTATGCGTCCAATGCAGCGCCCGGCAAAAAAGATAATCGATACGATTGAATACAACCTTGAGCAGCTAAACGATTTGACAATAGACGAACTCGATCTGCTGAAGAAGACGGTTGATACGCTTATTATTCATGTAGAGCACTTGAAGAAGAAGCAGGAAAAGAAGAAGAAGAAGAAAGAATCAAATGATCAGGAGGATGCGATATGAACAATGATAATATTTCCGGCTATTATGATGACAATGGAGAAAAGCTGAATCCAAATCTTATTTCCAAACCTGACCTTTGTGCAACATGCAGAAAAGACGAGAAGGAAAACGAAGAGATGTTGTGTAATCTAAACAGGCTTGATCAGGCTGGAGAGAAAGAGTTTATCTGTTATGCATATAAATCAAGATTTGATGAGGGAGAAAACGATGATGAAGAAAATGACGATGGAATCAAATTTTAAAATAGTATTTGACAACTCATAAAATAGTAAATATTATTGAAATGTTATGTACTTATTCAATTCAAAACAGCGATTTAAAAGACAGTCTATACTCGTCTTAGTACCGTATATCATCCTGTGCGTGACGGCAGGCGGATTCCATGCATTCGATAAGACTGCATATCATAACCATACAGAAATTCATTATTCAGAAAATACTGGTTCTGTCATCAATGACAGAAAAAACAGAACTCCCATCCTCTGCTACAATGATCATAACGAAGATAATTGTATTATCTGCAAATGGCTTAAGA
>JBHHYW010000187.1:0-5639 GCA_046757745.1 Candidatus Scalindua sp. | reverse complement strand
GAAAAACAACTACTTTAAAACTCCTTTTAGGGTTGATTTTTCCAACGGAAGGCAGGGCATTCGTATTAGGAAAGACAACAAATGATGTGGCCGTAAAGAACAGGATCGGCTTCTTACCGGAGGAATCTTGCTTTTACAGGTATTTAAATGCAGATGAGATACTGGACTTTTACGGTCAGCTATTCAGGATATCCGGAAAAGAGAGAAAGGCAAGAATAGACCGGCTTGTTGAGCAAGTGAGGCTTGAGTTTGCGAGGAAAAGACCCCTGAGGCAATATTCCAAGGGAATGTTACGTAGGATTGGTATTGCACAGGCATTGATTAATGATCCCGACCTGATTATTCTTGATGAACCAACCAGCGGGCTTGACCCTATCGGTACCAGAGAGACAAAGGACATAATTCTTGCTTTAAAAGAGCGTGGGAAAACGGTTCTTTTGTGTTCACATCTTTTATCTGATGTACAGGATATTTGTGATAGAGTTGCAATACTTGATAAAGGTAAGCTCCAAATCTCAGGCACAATTGATGAATTGCTTTCCAGTAAAGATGTTATTGAGATACTAATCCGTAACCTGTCGGATGAGGCAATTGTTGACGTTGAGACGTTTATAAAGGAAAAGCATGGCGAAGTCATCTCAGTCAAAAATTCTTCCGGTACGCTTGAGGGTTTATTCCTAAAGATCTATGCAGCAAATATTAGTAATAGCAAAACAGACGTTTAAGGAAGCGGTTAGAAATAAGATACTGTTTGTCTTTATTATTCTTGGTTTAATTGCCATTTGCTGTTCTGTTTTCATGCCGGTTGTTGGTGATGGCAGAGAGAAAATAAAGATCGTTGAATCTATGTGCTTTCGTTCCATTACCTTTTTTGGTACACTGGCAGCGATTTTACTTTCCGCATCCTCCATCCCCGCCGATATAGAGAATAGGGTGCTTTGTACTATAACTACAAAGCCCGTTCAGCAAACCAATATAATATTTGGGAAAATTATCGGTTTTATGTACATAATTGGGGTATTACTGATAATGATGGGTGGCGCCGGTTATGCATTGATCAAATTCACAGCATTGAAACAAAGCTCTCAAGGTAATAACGAGCTCCTGACCAGGGGAAAATTCGATCCTTATACTTTGCAGGTAACAGGAGAGTCAGCCAGGAAGATTGGGAATGTTTCCTGGATAGAAGGTGGAGGAAATGGAGCCTCAGTATGGAAGTTTAAGGGATTACATTCTAAAAACAGAAAAGATGATCTCGATATCGAGGCAGATTTTCTTGTAGAAAGTAAAAAGAGATCTACCGGGAAGATTCCAATAAATATTAAGACCATTAATCCCTACACAGCGAAGGTGTTGACTGAATCGATAGAAGTATCGCGCAACAAGCCGGGTTTGTTAAAATTAGGCGGCGAATTTCTTAAGGGAAGCGAGGAATTAACGATTGTAGTATCACCGGAGAATCCCGGAGATTTCATTGGTATAAGTTCAGACAGCTTAAGAGTTTTCTTTGGGAGCAAAAGTTTTGAATATAATTTCCTGAAGGGATTAACAATAATCTCATCTCAATTCCTGCTTATGGTAACAATAGCAGTATTAGGGTCTACGTTTCTTTCTCTTCCTGTTAATATTCTCTTCTGTTTATTTGTTTTCTTTTGTGGTAATATAACCGACTTTATGCGTGATTTATCAACAGTTATCAATGTTTTTGGAACGCACGAACATGAGCACGGAATATCCACTGTATTGAAAAAAACAAACGTTTTTATAAGTTTCCTGAATTGTGTTATTAAGAAACCTATATATCTATTAAGTTATATTTTACCTGATTTCAAAAATTTCAGTGTTGGAAAATATTTTATAGATGGTATAAATATTCCGTGCAAAATAGTATTTATGAGTTTTGGTTATGCGGTTTTGTATACTTTCTTTTGTTTACCAATATCGTTTGTAGTTTTTAAGAGAAGAGAAATGGCTTAGTCTATAAGTCAACAATTTCTTGTATTCTTGACTGGAAATTGTCATCTTATAGACTGTTTTACTACACCTTCTGTGTGTTAAAGTAAAAATGTTTAATGCTTGTCCTCATGAAAATGGGGAACAAAGCTGTCACTTTTGAAAAGTAAGGTCGCTTAGGAAGACAGGAATTGCAGGAAGGGAGAAGAAAATCAAAGAATTTGTTTTCTAAAGTTTTTTTCCTGAATTTCCTGTTTTCCTTAGCGGTTAATAATTTAGCTATTTTTAAGGGAAAGTTTGAAAACCGCAGGTTTTCATTTTACAACCTGGCCGAGCCAGAACCGAAAATGGATAGATATCTAATATGTTCCGGTTCGTCCAAGTTGTATTTGGTATGAAAAAGTACTCATTACCAAGATCAATATTAATACCATTATTAATAATATTTATAATTTCTGCGCTGATTTTTCTGCAATATAGAATTAACAATTTAAGGAGGGCTTCTGATTCAGGTTATATGTATCTTGATTCGTTAGAAACTATACCGATAACACTCCTTGGCAGCTTCAGGGGTATCCTGGTTGATCTTTTATGGATTCGGGGTATGGCAAGACATGAGGAAAAAAAGTATTATGAACTTCTTGCCATAAATAATCTGATTGCAAAATTGCAGCCGCATTACCCTGCTGTATGGATATTCCAGGCGTGGAATATGTGCTATAATATCGCCTATGAATGGGAATCGCCGGAAAACAAATGGAAATGGATTGCAGCAGGACTGAACTTTGCAGAAAAAGGCGCTTCAAAGAATCCAACAAGCGGAGACTTACTCTTTGAGATTAGTTATATATACTTTCATAAATTTGATTCAAAAAGTTTTAAGTATGCCAATTACTACAGAGAACGGCTAAATGAAGAAACCGGCAAGGATAATTATGAACAAGCGCTTTACTGGGCAAGAAGGTCATTAAATTATAATTCAGAGCTTCGTAAAAGGATTGTAATCGAAAGGACAGTGTGCCATATTTTGTGGCATGCATCTGTGCAGGCGGAAAAAGATGGTAAACTGGAGGAAGCTTGGGAGTATGCAGCAAAATCTGTTGATGAGTGGGAAGCTTATCTGGAAAAGCATCCTGAAGATCCTGGTGGAATAGCCAGAAGTTTTTTAGAGAAGATTAATGAAAAGAGATTACAACTTGAACAAAAATTTAGAAAGGTAAAAGAATGGTAAAAGAAATTTTTCGGCGTAGGTTACTGAGTAAGGTGATCCTATTATTTATTGTTACAGTTTTTATGTCGCAAGGGGCGATATATGCCACGTCTCCGAGGGGTCAGGCGCAGAAGGCCCAGCTTCAAAAAGTAGAAGCAGATACAAAACATGCAGAAAAAGCTCAGAGAGCAACATCCTTTAATGATAAGTCAATACCCAGGCTCTGGTGGCTTGCACCACTCGGTGCAGTTTGTGCGCTGTTTTTTGTTAGCAAATTTTATAAAGAAGTGATGGGTTACCCTGAGGGTGATAAAAAGATGGTTGAGATTGCCGGGCATGTTCGAGAGGGGGCTTTTGCCTATCTGAGGCAGCAATACAAGGTTGTTGCCATATTCTTTATATTTGTATTCATAGCGCTTTTAATACTCTCTTTTGGATTAAAGATTCAATCCGGATTTGTGCCATTTGCCTTCCTGACAAGCGGATTTTTGTCGGGGTTGGCTGGATACCTGGGAATGAAGATGGCAACAAATGCAAGCGCAAGGACAACAGAAGGGGCAAAGAAGTCATTGGATCAGGGTTTGAAGATAGCCTTTAGAAGTGGTGCAGTAATGGGTTTAATTGTTGTCGGACTGGGTCTTTTGGATGTATCTGTCTGGTTTTTCATACTTCGGAAGTTTACAGATGTTTCCCTTACTGAGATGGCCGTAATACTTCCATGTTTTGGTATGGGCGCAAGTTTTCAAGCCCTCTTTGCAAGGGTAGGAGGAGGTATTTTCACAAAGGCTGCAGATGTGGGCGCTGACCTGGTAGGAAAGGTTGAAGCCGGTATCCCGGAAGATGATCCCAGGAACCCCGCAACCATTGCTGATAATGTTGGTGACAATGTTGGTGATGTGGCCGGGATGGGCGCTGACTTGTATGAATCATATTATGCCTCAATACTTGCCAGTGCCGCATTAGGTATTGCTTGTGGGTTAGGCATTGCAGGACTTGTGTTACCGATGTGCATTGCAGGTATTGGAACCATTCTATCTATCTTAGGTATCCGACTTGTAAAAACAAAAGAAGGGGCTTCGCAAAAGGAACTTTTGAAATCTTTAGCAAAGGGTGTAAACGTCAGCTCAATCTTAATAGTGATACTGTCTGCAGTCGTTATAAAGTTCCTGCTTCCCGGAAACTTTGGGATTTGGGGTTCTATAGTTACAGGTTTGATCGCCGGTATCATTATAGGTAAAGGAACAGAATACTTTACATCTGCAGATCATGGTCCGACAAAAGGCATTGCCGACCAGGCGAAGACAGGTTCCGCAACACTGATTATAGATGGTGTTGCTACAGGTATGCTGTCAACCATAATTCCTGTAACCACCATTGCCGTTGCTATTATGTTAAGCTTTATGTTTGCCGGCGGATTTTCAAGTACTGCTCTGGGGCTTTATGGCATCGCTATTGCTGCTGTAGGTATGTTGTCAACACTCGGAATTACACTGGCAACCGATGCTTACGGTCCTATTGCAGATAATGCCGGCGGTAATGCCGAGATGAGTGAACAGGAACCGATAGTCAGAGAAAGGACAGATGCTCTGGATTCACTTGGAAACACGACAGCCGCCACGGGTAAGGGTTTTGCCATTGGATCAGCTGCCTTGACAGCTATGGCATTATTAGCGGTATATGTAGAGGAAGTTAAGATAGGTTTGGAACGGACAGGTGTTCATGCTGTTCAAATAGCCGGCCGTACGGTGGAAACTACAGCGCTTCAAATAGTTGACTTAATGGGTTATTACAATATTACACTGATGAACCCTAAAGTTCTGGTGGGTATTTTTATTGGTTCCATGGTGTCATTTGTATTCTGTGCTTTGACTATGAAGGCTGTCGGCAGGGCAGCGGGTAAGATGGTAGAAGAAGTGAGAAGGCAATTCAGGGAAATAGCGGGTATAATGGATGGAACAGGCAAGCCTGATTATGCATCGTGTGTATCCATAAGCACAAAGGGCGCTCAGAAGGAAATGCTGCTTCCATCATTACTGGCAATATTTATTCCTATAGTTGTCGGCCTGATTTTAGGTGTTCCCGGAAGCATGGGATTGCTGGTCGGCGGATTATCAACAGGATTTCTTCTGGCTATCTTCATGGCAAACGCAGGTGGCGCCTGGGATAATGCAAAGAAATATATAGAAACGGGACAGCATGGTGGTAAGGGTTCTGACGCTCATAAAGCAGCTGTCGTTGGTGACACAGTGGGAGATCCTTTTAAGGATACATCCGGCCCGTCGCTGAACATTCTTATTAAGTTAATGTCAATTGTTTCAGTTGTATTTGCCGGGCTTATAGTGAAGTTTTCACCAAAAATTGGAGCTTTTTTACATCTTAATTGAATAAATGTTGTGAACTGTAGGGGCGTATAGCAATATGCCTCATATGATAATATATTAACTAATTAACAGTACTTTGCTTTGAAATAAGCTTT
>JBHHYW010000186.1:0-5662 GCA_046757745.1 Candidatus Scalindua sp. | reverse complement strand
GGAGGATTCGGTACGTTTGAGGAGATCCTTGAAATCATAACCTGGTCACAATTGGGAATGCACCAGAAACCATGTGGCCTGCTGAACGTGTGCCGCTACTACGATAAGTTGATTGACTTTCTTGATCATGCTGTTTCTGAACACTTCATAAAGAAGATTCAACGCTCCATAGTACTTGTAGAGGAATATCCGGAAATTTTGCTGGATAAGTTCAAGGCATACAAAGCTCCCGAAGCGGTGAAATGGATTGATCGAAGCAGCGCCTGAAGAAATGGAAATGGTTTTAGTATGGAAATGATACTATGAAAATATTCATACTTATTTTTATAATGTTTATTGTCTCAATTATTGTGATATTAAAATTGGTTACTTCGCCAGAACCAGTATTATCTCCTGATATTTCCTCATTAGATTCGAAAGATTACTATACAGAAAGGCAGATATATCAAGATAATATAGTAACACCTTTTCAGCAAAATACGAAATCGGAGATAAATAATCTGAGACTAATGGCTTTTGCAAGGGCATTTATTGAAGTCCAGTCATACATGAATAAAGCAGGCAGCAAAACTGATTATAAGGAAACAAGGAAGATTGTACAAGACCACGGCTTAAGTGTGGAAGATTATACTATGATAGCAACACGGATAAATGAGAATCCCGATTTCCGAAAGAAGGTTTGGAAAATGATAAATGAGGCAAAGTAGGGGAGAACGGCCGTTCGCCCCTACCTTTCATGGAATTCCCTTAAAGAGACCGAAATATGAGATATCCTAAATATTTGCTTATAATATTTATTATTATTTTATCGGTAAATAGAACAGGTTTTGCTCTGGGCAAAATTGTAGATTATTTTTTAAGCAACCAGAATGCATGGAACAATACAAAGCGGATTACTGATAGTACACCGGCTAAGGTTGTAGTTAAGGATGGACTGGGGGGATTGAGGCTTGAACTTGCAGACTTGACATACGGGGATGAAGTAGCATTGGTTTTTCTGGAAACCAAAAAAGTAGAGAAGATGAACCGTGAGGGGTTTTGTAATCTAAAAGGCAAACTAATACGTGGTAAAAACAGGATTGTGTCTGTTATCACAAGGAATCACGGTAATCGTAAAAAGTTTCACTATGAATTCTTTCTTCAAAGAAGAATTAACAACTCACCGGTTAAAATATATAATAATGGAGATGCTGTTCTTGAATGTAAGTACGATGGTACTTTACCGGTTGAAAACGATTCAGACCTATCAGGGATTAACCTTCTTGAAATCGAGGTTCGTTAGTTGATTGTTCAGGCGTAACTACAGCAAGTATATTAACCTTGAATTTATTAATACAATATAATGATTGAATGGTCAAATAAATACAGCGTAGGTGTATCAATAATGGACGAGTTGTACCACTATTTACATGAGTGGCTTATTCACCATATCCAGAAAACTGATAAAAAATATACCAAATGTCTCAACAAAAATGGCTTTAGATAATCCAAAACAGTATTAGTCCAAACCATTTTTTCACCTTGCGTCTTTCGCATTATTTTACTATTATCTATAAGCGTTTCCAGCAATAAAACCATACTCGCACTATCTATAACAGAATCAGTCGTAGCATACACTCGGGAACCTCCACTTATATACAATATTATTAGCAAGATTTTAATACTATGGGCACTATATCAAATATCATAAAGATGTCACGAAATAGCTCATTTTCAGACATAAGAATGATGAAGTGGGTTACCAGACTGCTCTCTTTTCAAATCGATGGCAGGTTTAATAATGGTTTCAGTTTCCCGCCCTATCTTATACATATTACTCCAACTAACTTATGCAACCTGCGTTGTAAAATGTGTGGGCAATGGGGTGAAACAGGTAACTATAATAACAAAGATGCCGGTCTTTTAAGAGAGACCTTAAATATTGAGGAATTTGAGAAACTTATTGATGATGTTGCCGAATTTTCACCAACAATCTTCCTGACAGGCGGAGAACCATTTTATTACAAAGATATAATCAGATTAATAAAATACATAAAACAGAAAGGCCTGATATGCTGGATAATCACAAACGGCACTCTCCTTGAGAATTATACGGATGATATTGTCAAGCTTGGGGTGGATGTATTATACGTCTCCATAGACGGGCCTGAACATGCTCACAATGAGATCAGGGGCATCCACAACGGCTATCAGAAGATTTCCTCTGGAATAAAAAAGATCATTAATGCAAAGGAGAAATTGAATAAACAAAGGCCACTATTATGCCAAGTATTCACTATAACTGACCATTCATCTCCATACCTGAAGAATATTACTGAAACAACTGAAGAGCTTGGCTTTGAAATGCTGCTTATTAAACATCCCTATTTTAATAATACAAAAACAGGTAAAGATTATGAAACCATGATGAAGAGTGTATTCCAATGTCATGCGCCTTCATGGCAAGGATGGATTAAGGACGAAACGAAAATAGACACCCATGCCCTGCAGATGGATATTTCACGTTTACTCACAAAGAAACACAGATTCAAACTTGCATTCTTTCCTGCCATTAAAGTCTCAGACATACCACAATATTACTCTACCACACAGGACAACTTTTATAATGGAAGTAAATCAAAAAAGATGGTCAAACGCTGCATTGCACCCTGGACGCAAACAATGATATATCCAAATGGTGATATAGTGTTTTGCAATGACAACCCTGACTACATCTTAGGAAACCTGAAATCTGAGAGATTCTCTGAGATATGGAATAATAACAAATCCAGAAAGTTTAGAAAGTTTATCAAAAGCAATGTTCTGCCAATTTGCTCAAGATGCTGCGGATTATATTACCACCCTTTCTACCGCTCTAGCTCCAGCTTAAAGGCATTGGCAAAATAGTTCGTATAGCGGCTTTTTGACACATTAAGGGTGGGCATAGGCTGTATACAGCAATCAATATTCGTTACATAAACATGGCCAGTTCGAGTGCCCGCCTTAAAGCAGGCAACAAAACTTGAAGCGCTAAAGTTCGAAGTGAGTTATTATGAAATGGTATAAAATATTTACTCCTGAATTAAAAGAACTTATAGACAGTAAGAATCTTAAGGGGTTAAGCCTTATCTTAAGAGAACTCCACCCGGCAGATATTGCAGACATTATACGAGAACTGGAACCCACTGAAAGGGTAATAACACTCCGTGTACTGGACAAAACAAAGATTGCAGAGGTATTTTCCCTCCTTGACCCGGAAGAGGAAGAAGAGATGCTCGAATATTTTACCGAACGCAGGGCAAAGGCAATCCTCCTGGAAATGAGCCCTGATGACAGGACACAACTCCTTGACGAACTCCCTGCTTCAGTAGTAAAAAGACTGCTTAATCTATTTCCTGTTGAGGAGAGGGAGGAAGCAAATATACTACTGAATTATCCGCCTGAATCAGCAGGGAGGGTAATGACAACAGAATATGTAGATCTGGGAACTGAGATCACTGTTTCAGAGGCATTAGAGCACATAAGAAAGACAGGGCCGGATAGAGAAACAATATATACATGCTATGCAATTAATGAGAAGAGAGTGCTGTGCGGAGTAGTTTCGCTTAAAGATATTATCTTAGCTAAACCTGACCAGAAAATCAGTCAGATAATGAATGAAAAGGTCTATAAGGTAAATACAACTGATGACCAGGAACAGGCTGCCAGGGCAATTCAGAAATATGATTTCCTCTCTTTGCCTGTAGTGGATAGCGAAAATCGTCTGGTTGGTATTATTACGGTTGATGACATTCTCGATATAGTAGAAGAAGAAGCCACAGAAGATTTCCACAAAATGGCTGCTATTCAATTACCGGAAGAGAGATATTTTCGCGCAGGATTCTTCAAGTACCTGTCCGGAAGAGTGATTTGGCTATTTTTCCTGGTTCTGGCGGCCACTATCTCAGGTAAGGTTCTGCAATCATATTCCCTGGTTCTCAGTTCGATAATAGCGCTCGCATACTTTATGCCCATGCTGACGGGAGCCGGAGGCAACATTGGTTCACAATCATCCACACTCGTAATAAGAGCCCTCGCAACGGGAGAGTTAACATTAAAGCAATGGTGGAAGGTGCTCGTAAGAGAAGCCGTAGCAGGCATCGTCATAGGCGCCGTCCTTGGAACCACAGCATTTTTTATAGCAATATTCTTGCTCCATAATACAATGCTGGGGATCACAGTTGGTATCTCTGTTGCAACCGTAGTCACAGTAGGAAATCTTGCAGGGGCGGCCACACCACTTATATTCAGCTATCTCAGGCTTGACCCGGCAATCGTGTCAGCCCCTCTTATCACAACAATTATCGACGTAACAGGAATTATTATTTACTTTGAGATTGCAAGAAGGATACTCAGCATACCTGCCTGAAAGAGGGAATGAGAGGCAGGTCAAAGAAACTGACAAAAGAAAAGGACTTACCTGTAAACTTGGCAACACACGGGGCGTAGCTCAGCTTGGTTTAGAGCGCGGCGTTCGGGACGCCGAGGCCGGCCGTTCGAATCGGCTCGCCCCGATCAATTCTCGATTACGACAAACCTATTTTTTCTCAATACCTGAGTATTATAGAGAAATAATTACCTGTATGTTGATGATTCACAAACCTACACCTCGTAGGTGTAGGAAGGGTTCGCATAAAAAAAGGGTAAGGATCGTTATGATCCTTACCCTTTTATTCCAAAACTTGATTAATACTGAGGTCAACTGCTATTTGTCGATTTAATTCGCAATAAAGGCTTTAACAACTAGAGATACAATGCCCGCAAGCATAATACCTGAAGCCCACTTAATTAATTTCAATTCTGTCTTAATAACTTCCAGTTCAGTTTCGATCTTACTAAAACGCCCTTCATAATCGGCTACAGCTTTTGCTGCTGCAGTTGCCTTTTCTTCTGACGTGCCAGCCTCTTTCAAAGCATCATACACTTCAAAAATCATTGTACTCATATGCAGCGTCCTTATTAATCGTAGTTGGCCTTTAAAATTTCCACATCTTTCTTATAGTAAGAAATAACTTACACATAATACTATCGTTTGTCAAAGGAAAATAATGCTATTCAAACTAATCTTAAGCCCTTCCTACACCTCGTAGGTGTAGAAGTGTAGGAAGGGCTTAAATAAAAAAAGGGTAAGGGCCGTTATGACCCTTACCCTTTTAAAAAGACATTGCGGAGGCAATTAATTAATTGCCCCTATACATTACACATTATCAAAAAAACTCCTTAGAACTTCACTGTTGTCTGCAGGTATGCCCAATCCGAGCCTCTGTCTATGTTATTACCTGTATCCTGAATAAAATCATCAGCAAAGTAGTGTGAGTATCCTGCAACTACACCAAAATTCTTAAACAGCTTATATTTAAGCGTTGCATCTATCTCCTGTCCTAAATCATCATCAACGTCTCTAAGCACTCCATTTTTCAACACTGTATCTGCGCCTCGCCTGATTCTGGCTCGACCGCCACCCCAACCGGTGCCGCCCGCTACTCCATACCAGGCATCCGCCTCTTCATCCAGGGAGAAGAAATGCCCTTTTAGATCAATAACGAGTTTCTTGGTTGGTTTAACGCTGAAGTGTATCTGGTGGTCTTCTATGTTCTGCCACGCAGCATTGTCCATATAGCCCAACTGTGCATGGCCTGTAGGA
>JBHHYW010000185.1:0-5684 GCA_046757745.1 Candidatus Scalindua sp. | reverse complement strand
AAAGCTGCCAGGCATATAAACCATGGCACGATAAGAATACTCACCAAACATATCTCACAGGTTAATCCCGTCCTTTTCTACTTTTATGATAAATGGAGATTCTAACTCTTTATTCTTTTCATATTCAAATTCTGAGTAAATAATGGGAGATATCTTTACATCATAATAAGGGTCTATATTGTAAAGGATGTCAATGACTTTCTCTTTATCAGACAGATAATCCTTTACTATGATCAATATGTCTATATCTGATTCACTACTAAAATCCCCCCTTGCCTTAGAGCCTATTAATTTTACCAGTATTAGATTCTTTCCTAACGCAGATTTAAGCCTGGATGAAAACCTTTCTACTACCATTTTTTCTTTTTCAGTTAAGAAGTCACTCTTGCTCATGGATCATTCCTCTCTCATAAGTGTAAAATATTATGCAAATTATATATTACCCTGTGCAAAAGGTTTTAAAAACTCTAATTCTTAATTCGATATTTCCACAAACCAAAGCCTTGTCCATCTCAACTAACTCCTTATAATCTCCCTTGTGTCTCATGTCAAACGCCCTCTTTACATTATGAGACATCTCAACCGGGAATATTTTTTCCTTTATAAACTCCCTGTTAAATAAGGCAATAGCTCCTGAATGTTTGCTGCTTCCTAAACCTTTAGACTGTAACAAGGCCAGGATTGCGTAGAACATTCCATAATATGCCCTGTTGGCAATTAGCCTTAAACTCCTGTTATTCTCCAGCAAAAAGCGAGCATCATCAATGGACTCTTTTGCCTGCTCCATCCTGTATTTAATCAATACTTCTTTACTATTCATAATGCTATACCTTCTTTCATGATGTTCTTATATATTGAAGACTCTTTGTAGTGACCTGTTCCAATCTCGTCTTTTGAATATAAAAGAGTAAAGATGATAATGTCATGTTTAAACCCCACTTCCCATGCAACGTCACTTATCTCAGACTCGATAGTATCGTTAAGTTCGTCCAGTATTATATAAATATCCATATCCGATTCATGAGTATTATCTCCCCTCGCTCTTGAGCCAAACATCCGAAAATCAAGGACATTGAATTTTTCTTGTATTCGTTCTTTTAACTCACCGGCAATAAGCTTGTCAATAATGTCCATCTTTCCCCCTTTTTCAATCATCAATTATAACTCTATATTGCCCCAATCCAAAACTCGTCCCCTTGCCCACATGAATATACTCGCCTAATTGAGAAACTGTACAAATGGTTCAAGATTTCCCTCATACTTTACATTCCCGAGCACACCGCCCAGTGTCATCTTCCGCTTCTGCCTGGTGGAATAACGCTCCCAGTCAAACCACTGTAAATCATTAGATACCGTCCTAACCTTCTCCGATTTTTCAATATATGATTTGAAGTCGCACTCCATCTCTCTGCCGCAGTGAAAGTATAGTAGTGATGACACCCTGCGGATGAGATTTCTAAGAATAACGTAGAAATCGATGTTATCAGTTATCTTTCCATCAAGCCTGACTCGAAACGGTGTTAAGAATTCGATCTCAACCTGACTATTATTTTTATTGTGTTCTGCATGATTTAACTGTGAAGCATCCAGTAAGGGATAGTCGTTTTGAAGTATTTCTCTTTCACATGTATATATAATATTACTCTCTCCATTTACATCCAGGCCTTCAACCTTCTCTAAAATAAATTTACCTCGATTCCTCCCAATTCCCTGCTTGCCAAGTTCGGCAAATGTAAGTATAAAGTACGGCAGATAATCAACTGCCCTGCCGATCAATATCATATTGAATGTAAGCCTGTCATCCTGTTTTATGGCCCTGGCATCATCCGGCGGAGGCTCTATGATAAATGGATGGGGCACTGTCCTGTATAACCTTAATACTTCAGTATCCTCAGGCGGAGCTGTCTCAAAAATATAACTGTAGACACAACTCCTGTGCAGCAGACATTCCGAGCACTCTTTTCTTGCTCTCTGTATACAGACAATCTTCTTAAAGGCATATCCAAACCCTCCCCTGAACACCGCTCCCTTGTATCTGGACAAAGATATCTCTTCCACCGCCCGTATGGTAAATCTGAATTTCGCAAAGGTAAAATGATTGAGCATTATTATATGCGCCCCTTTTGTAGAGGCAATTCATGAATTGCCTCTACTTGTTATTCAGACAATATTTTGAAATTACAGTACGGTAAACAGGATTTATAATATTAAATACTTACCGTATTAAAAACAACTACAACAACCTTGAGACAATATTGTCAGTTTTTTACAATTTCTATCTTTGAACTGTCAAGCTTTATTCCATATAGTTTGTCACCATATTTACCTGTAGATGATATAGTATAATTGCTGTATATACTGTCGTCTAATTGTTGACTTATCTTCCGGTTTATCTTACTTATGTATTGAATCAGGGGTTCATAGGGTGGGGATATCCCTCGATGCCACTTCACCTGTAAATTGGAATAATAAGCCGAATGCTCACCGTAAATCTCTTTGTACGTATGTAATAATTTCCCGGTGGATTTTGCAGTTGTACCGAGTGATTTAAAGCACCCGGTACAACCGCTACAGGAAACTCTTTCCGGCTGCTTGCAATCAAATTTTTTGTTGTTCAGGTGGTATAGATAGATTACCAGTTCTAATGGTTGAAGGTTGATTTCTTTACCATTTATAGAGAGCGTCCTTTTCTTAATGCTGCACACAAGATTCCGGATTGTGGGCATTGAGTCGATTTCCGCCTGAAGTTTGTTGACAATTTCATCGTAATCCGGAATATTTATCCCGCTTACCTTATCTCGTAAATGAATATAGGGTATTTCCGCCAGTTCAATAACGGCGTCTTTTGTATTCAGCCTTTTTGTAACCCTGCCTTGTTCATTCCTGATTTTCACTATTACATCATTCTTCGGCTTATAAAAGAAATCGCTTGCTCTTTCAAATTCGGGCGGTGAAACCAGGACGTGTGACATGGTATCATGCTGTCTTCCATAAAACTGCAATGCACAACCAAGATAAAGAGACATTGTCTTGCGGCCTCCGGCAACGGAACAATGAATAACGGTATCTTTCTCTGAGGTTTTGTCTTTGATGAAAGAAAGGATAGTGTTTGCCAGAGAGGCGTTATCTTCCTTTGTGCGTATGTCATCAAGTTCATTGCCATCCTTATCACAGATTGAGATGATTGTATCCCTGTTGAATTTTATCTTATCCGGATCAATTTTGTATTCTTTACAAAATGAATAGAATTTTCCATCTTTTGGAGAAAGAAGGGTTTTGAGTATTTTCTCTTTGCCTGCTCTGGTAGTAACGGCATAGATTTCTGAAATACTGGTTTCGGGTTTCACTGTCTGGGTCAAACAATACAGGGTCTCTGTTATTATCTGAGGATTTAACCCGGACACGGCAATCAGAATTCCATCTAGGCTCTTCTTTTTTTCTCGACTAGTTATCATGAAATAAGCCTAAGTTGCTTTTTGGATATTAAGGGAGTAGTATTGGTAATTTATAAAATAGATTGTCTGCCCAGAAAATAGAAATCTTTTAAGATACAAAGAAATATCTGCACAAGATCAAGTAATTGTTTTATCCTCTACATAAAAATGTAGAATTACTCCTATATCTTATGAAAACATATTCATCATGTGATGGTACATATATCTGCGTGGTATGACAATGCGCCTTGCTTATGAAGCCAGGCTTTAAAATATTGTGGAAAATCTGATGATTATGATAATGAGGTTTGGAACTAAAATCAAGAGGAAAGATGATACTCGGCCCAGACTGGCTCAAAACCATGTGTGGTTGATGGTGATTATGCTTATTGATACCATGCGCCTTTTTCTTCAGACCATATCTTTCTTGATTTCTCTCTCGCAATTCCTTTTTTATAAAAACTTTTCCGTTAGTTCTTTATATTTGAAACCCTCACAACTTGCGGACTTCTGCATCCAGAATTGAAATTTCTTTTGTTATTAATTTATAACAAAAGCCATTTAATATAACCATCCTTTATATAGTAAACGAAATAACAAATTAATCTCCTTCTATCTTGGCGCTCCTTCAAATCATCCTCTCTCCCCTTTCTAAAGGTGGATTTAGAGGTATGAATCACATTGACTTAATGTATGTAATTTGTTAATGTCTTGGAAATTTGCTCTGATTCAGGTCACGCCATGCGAGTCTGTCTTCGGTACTACTTCAAACCGGAATCAACATGAAGATCCATCTTATTTAGCAATTTGCGAAGCAAAAACAAGAGGTTAGCGAGTGGAAGGAGCTGAATTCTGAATGACAAAGGTAAAAATCTGTGGTATAAAAACTTTAAGTGACGCAAAATTCGCTGTCGATTACGGCGCAGACGCTATTGGTTTTGTGTTTGCAGAAAGCATACGGAAGGTAAGCAAGGAAAAGGCCAGAGCTATTATGCAAAAATTACCTCCATTCGTTACGACTGTTGGACTTTTCGTCAATGACACCGCAGAAAATATCGAAGCTATCTGCAGGTTTTGCGGCCTGAACGCCATACAACTTCATGGAAACGAACGACCGGCCTTATTAAACAAATTGAAAGATTTCAAAACTATTAAGGCGTTTCGAATACGAAATGAAAAAGATATTATTCCAATAAAAGAATACAAGCCTGACGCTATCTTGCTAGACGGATACTCAGAAAATAAAATGGGCGGCGCCGGCGCCTCTTTTGACTGGAAGATTGTAAAAAGATTAAGGACTTCAATCCCAGTTATAGTGGCGGGAGGGTTAACACATTTAAATGTCTCACAGGCAATAAGAATCGCAAATCCATACGCAGTAGATGTTTCCTCCGGTGTAGAAAGTAAACCCGGCAAAAAAGACAGGAAACTGATAAAGAAATTCATTGATGCCGTAAAAGAGTAGACTAATTTTGAAATGGAATTTGGAAAATAATAAGGCAATAAAAGGGAAACCAACAAAGAAGCTCATTACCCTGCTTAAGGAACTCCAGGAGGAAGGGTTGTTGTGAAGATCAAAAATGTAACCCTTAATAACCGTAAGTCTATCTATCAGATGTTGTCATTACTCCACGTTCTAGATTGTGAATTCGATCTGATTGTTAAAGATAGAGTTTCTGCCACGGCCTAAAATACTATCATCATCAAAATCAAACCTAAAATATCATTGCACAAATCCTGTGATTTTGATAGATTGTAGGTTTACATTTTTTATACTATCATTATTTTAAGATCATGTTCAGATTGAAAAGACACTATGTTAAAGAAAAGATTTAAGAGTAAAAACTGCGTTACCTGTAAAAGATGTATGATTGAGTGTGCTGTCAGGCATTCACAGGCACAGGATTTTGCCTTATCCTCTCTGGAAAAACCTGCTCCGGTACCAAGGATTAACATAAATTTCAGAAAAGATAAACCACATGCAACTGTTTGCCAGAACTGTGCCAAACCTAAATGCAGGGAGTCATGTGAGTACGGAGCAATTACTAAATTTGAGGATGGTAATGTAGTTATAGACCAGGAAAAGTGTACCGGCTGTTGGGCATGCATTGATGCCTGTCCTTTCGGCGCCATTACTAAAGAAACAGAAATGAGTGTTGCCATAAACTGCGACGATTGCAAAGGGTATGATGATATGGCCTGCGTAGAGGCATGTAAAACCTTTGCGCTGACATACGTTGAGAAAAAGGT
>JBHHYW010000184.1:0-5701 GCA_046757745.1 Candidatus Scalindua sp. | reverse complement strand
CCCTGTCAAGTAAAATTCAAACTTTTTTCAATGTTTTTTCTCTGAATAGTTACCAAAAATCAAATATTAAATACACAGCAAAAGACACTATACAGCTAGGAAAAATTAGCATAGACCGGAAATTTTTACAAATGCAGAACAACTTAATATTGCCATTACTACAAACCCGTTCCCTTCCTTCTTCGCCTTCATCAATTCCTATTAGAAACTAACAGCCAGACAAGACCAGAGGTTGATGTAATCAGAATCATATACTATTTATTCTTGCGTTCTATCTTCTGTTTTTATCTGTGTTAATCTATATTAATCTGTGTCCAGAGAAATAGTATCTATGTCTTCACTTGAAACGCCTCTCCAGAATCCAATAATTTTATCCGGCTCTACTTCCTTAACTTTGGTTATCTTTTGAATCTTTATGTGATCCGGTCTTAGCGGCCTCCAGAGCGTTGCGATGTAGTCTCCCACGCTCCCAACATTTTCTGAGGTCACCATGGTAACCTTCTCCTTCTGAAACCCATATGCTACGAGGACGTTCTCTATGCAGTATCGTATTCTCTTTGTCAGTTGTGGAATGAATTTAAAAGTATTTTTAACCTACAAATCACCAAACAGTTTTAATTGCCTTTTTTCGTATTCCTTATTTTTTCTCTTCTTTTCCGCAATCTCTCTGTTTATCCCTCTGCTCCAATGACCAAGTTGCAGATATCTTCAATCTGAGTTGCTTTGTTTCCTACAGTTGATTTGCGTGTGTTAAAATAATTACATATAGTATCAGCAGTGATGTAATTTGGGTTTTCCTTGCGAACAGAAAATTAAGACGCACTATAGCGTAAATTATTGAAGCCGCCCATATCTCCTTTCTGCCACGAGAAAGGTTTATTTTCTTTTTTCTGCCAAGGGAGCCGCATAGTTTAAAAGCATAACCCAATAATTCATCATTTAAATGTTTCTCGCAAAAACTATTCAATATTTCCTTGATTTCGTTCAAACTGTCAACTTTTTTCATTTTTCTATTTTGCCAATTATTTGTAATCATGCAGCCAGATAAAGCGGTTTTTCAAGTCATCTTTTAAGTGGGAAGATAAGAATTTTAGTGTACGTTTTAGCAGTTCACGGAATGGAAGATGGTGAGAGACAATAATGCCATAGTGATGCTTATCTTGTTGCTGATAGGTTTTTGCTAATTTGATGTAGTCCCGAATATTATGTGTTAATATAGCTCTTTTCTGTTTGGCTGCATAAGCTAGCTGCTCACTATCACTTTTGCCATTTCTGTCGCGTTCGACAACATGATAAACATCAAAACCTCGTTCTCGCAGCACCCTTCCAAGTAACACCCTGACATCTTCATCCAGAAAAAGTGAGATTTTTGCCATTATTCGATTGTGGCCTTCTCCCTTAAACCTTCTTCATGAACGGCAAGTTCTTCGTCAATAGCCTCCCTGTTCTCATAGTAGTATGAAAGGGCATCATAGATTTGTGATAACGAAATATGTGGGAACTCGCTTACCAGTTCCTCAGGAGTCATACCCTGTTTCAGAACATAATAAACTATAGAGCGTACAGGATATTTTGTCCCTCTGATTATGGGACTTCCACCACAATGTGTCTTGAGTGATACGATATAGGGGTGTCTTACCTTTATTTTTTTAGTTACACGGGCCATTTTAACACCTTTTTATTAAACTTGTTTTTATCACAGGTAAGGTTAACAAACTAATATTCAATTATCAATTAATTCTTTTTCCATAGCGGTTAAACAGAGACAGCAACCGCATATTGTCAGGTTTTGCGAAAAATGTATTATAGAAATTATGGCGGGAATATCAAGGATTATAGAGATAGTACAGTCTCCATAAAGAGCTTGTGTTGCTCGATCTTTTGTCGTGTGTTTTTCATCACTTCTTCCTCAGAAAGTTTAATTCGTGCTGCTCCGCTCTTTATGGCCGCCGCAGCTACAGCGGCGGCCACTCGTGGGCCGACTTCTGTATCAGTGGCTCTTGGAACAATATTATCGTCATCCAGCCCCTTAAAAGGGACCTTACTGACAACCTGTATTTTGCCTTTATACAACTTGTGGAGTTCCAATGACTTTTTATATATCTCTTCAATCTTCATAGTGTTTCAGTTATGGTTATATGTAAGCATTAATAGTGAAATAAAAACTATTTTAGCATATTCTGGGGAGTATGAGAAAAATATTTTAGACGGGATAATTTGATGATGTGGGATTGGAGGAGAAGCAGGAAAAGAAGAATTTTAGCCGCAGACATAGTAGATAGAAAAGAAACAGATTACTAAAGACAAGTAATTGCGAATCCCGTCCCCACCAGAACAGCCTTGTCGGGCTGGCTAATGACATGTCCGGGCAGGTATAAATTGCGATTAAGGGATTTAAGAATTCCTGCCTGTCCGCAAGTTTGTCAGGAGGGAATCCCTCAATTCTTTAATCATTTTTACTGTTGATTTTAGTAAACACCATCATTATTATTAATCTCAAAATCACCACAACTTTAGCTCACTTCAAACTTTAGGCACTTTAAACTTTTAATGAAACTAACCACTTTACTCAACTGTATCTATGCCGAACTCTTTCTTGGCCTTTATCTTGGCATTGATAAAGTCTTTGTGTGATAAATGGAAGAGGCCTGAAATCTTTCTTATCGTTTCCATTTCATTACGGTCCAGCTCTTCATCACAGCATGCAACATGAAAGAGGGTCTCGATAATTGATTTTCTCATCTCATAAGACAGATCCTTACTGACCTCACGTGTAAAACGGTGCAAGTCTATCCTTTCCTTTGCCGCTTCCTTGATGGTGGCAAGGACAGTCTCTATCTCATCCTCTGAGTTCTTGGTGTGTGAAGTAGTAAGGATCTCCCTGATCTTCTCATCCTCTTTAGCCAGAAACTTATCATCGGCCTCTGCAACAACCCACAGCAATACACCGAGGGCGATCTTGTCATCAATATCCTTCACCTTCGGCTCATCTCTTTTGTCCTTCCATACAGATGAAACCACATTGCTTCTAAACTTGTCCAGGAATCCAGCCATATACATACCTTCCTTCCGATTTTACCAGAGTGCTAAATAAGGAATTATTTTAGCATATTCGGGGAAGTATTAAAGATTATTTTAGACAAGACATAAATATTGAATATTGACAACACTGAGTTTATTAAGAATGATTATATGTGGGAACCTATTTGAAAGAATAATTTGTTTAAAAAGGAAGGGGGAAGAATGCAATTACAGCACTATAAAAGTATAAACATAAGGGCGGTTTAAGCAAAATTTAGAACAATAAAGCCCTTAATGCCAAGTGCGAGCTGAGAAGCTTTTTCGCGTGGCCTCAATGCATATGTCTGGTGTACAATTTGGCCAGCGCATATCAATTCAAAGGGGGAACCTGATAATCGCGAATTATAACATTTACATACATATTATCTTTTCGACCAGAATCTGAAAGGAGTTCTGTATGAGATAACCAAAATAATGATTCAATTATATCTTAGTAATTTAAAATTTTATTAGATACATATTATAGAAAGGGGAAATCCTGAATGAGAAATATCAGTCAAGTCTTTATAGCTGCTTTTTGTGCGTTTGTTGTAACCACCGGAGTAATCACTTACGGTTGGAATGATAATAATGTGTTTGGAAAAGATACTGGGGCTCACCATGTAAGTAAATCCTCACCTACACGCGCTGTGATGCGATTAATCAGTGAGCATACTTCCAAGATACTGAATGCGTTAATGGTTGGTGATTTCCATGCAGTTGCCAGAGAGGCCAATGCGGTTGCTGAAAACAGTGAAATCGTTATGGAGATGTTCTTTTCGCCGGAAGGAGAAGCCGGAGAGTGGCACCAGGAAACAGGTGGTGATGCAAAAGCTACCGCGGAAATGAAGGCTGAATTTGAAAAATACCTGAAACTTACTATCGATTCCTCAAATAATATTGCTGAAACTGCCGGAAAGAAGAATATCGTGGAAACCTATAAAAGTCTGGATGAAATGCTGCAAAAGGCATGTTTTGCCTGCCATGAAGTTTCTCGAGAACCATGGCCAGACTGGCCGGACTTTATGAGGGCGGCTGGAGGATAGTTTTGGTATTATAATCAACATATAAAAAGTTATAATTTTTTTGGAGTACAAGGAATGTCAAATGAAAAAGCACTATTTTGTAAGTTAAATAAGCCTGAAGATGTAGAGCAAGATTCACCGGCAGCCAAAAAACATGTGCCCGTTATTACGGTACCTCCGGTTTTAAAGGCTAGTGAGTTTTACGATGTAAAGATTACTGTCGGAGAAATTGAACATCCGAATGAAAATGAACATTTTATACAATGGATTGAATTTTACATAGGCAATGTATATCTGGGTAGATTTGATTTTGCTCCGGTAATGACAAAACCCGAAGTGACAATACCTCTACAATTGGGTCATCACGGACTTGATTCGACACTAAGGGCAATAAGCCGTTGCAATCTACATGGTCTGTGGGAAGGTAAGGTTCAGGTAAAGACCGAATAGAAAAGTTTATCTTGTTTAATGATAAAGAAGGGAGGCTGTATAATGTCATTAATGAACATCTTAGAAGGTTTTGATTGGCTTGATACCTTTACTGATGAAGCTAACCGGCTGCTCGTAGGTGGAAGATTTCCTCATATTAATATTTCCGTTAAGGATAAAGATTTTATTATCAGGGCTGAGCTACCGGGAGTAAAAGTAAAGGATCTTAATGTAACGATTGCAGAAGGAACAGTAACTATTCAGGGAGAGAGAAAAATAGAGCCTGGTGAGGGTTCTGAGGGTGTTGTTTCTTTTCATACGGAGCGGAGCGACGGTTTCTTTAACCGCACTATTGCTTTGCCTAGAGATGTGGATACTTCTAAAGCTGAATCTGTCTTGTCTAACGGTATTCTCACCATCACACTTCACAAAAAAAAGACTTCCGAAACAAAGCAAATTTCTGTGAAGGAAGGATAATAATGTTTAATAAATTAAAAATTTATTATAGGGGTATATAACAATGCCAAAGAAACAACAAAAGCATGTTGAAAAAAAGAAACTGGATATTACTGCTCACAAGGCTGAACCTCATCTGGCTTCACATACGGACGAATGGTATGTGAGTGCTGCCGATATTTTTGAGTATGAAAACGAAGTGATTGTAGAGATGGATATGCCTGGCGTCAGCAAAGACGATGTGGACATGAAATTGAAGGAGAATGAAATTGTTGTTACCGGTCATGTAGTACATGGGGAGGATCGTGATGATAAGGTCCTTTATAGAGAGTATGATGAAGGTCATTTTCACAGGCACTTTGTCCTCAACGATACTATCGATAGAGATAAGATTTCTTCTGTGATGGCAGAAGGTGTACTGAGGATAGTACTTCCCAAGAAGCAGGCATATAAACAGAGGCAGATTGAGGTTAAGGCAGGTTAATCTTTATAAAGTGATATTGGAAGTTAAAGTTAGCAAGAGGCGCTATTGGTAATCTATTGATTTTTAGAGAAGCCCGTGCGTTGTGGGAAAGTAAGGTTCAGGTAAAGACCGAATAGAAAAATTTTTCAAACTTTTCTTAGCCGAATCTTGATGGTATATTAAGCCAATTCATAAAACCAGGGCGGGAATTGCAAATGACAAGAATTGGTAAGGTATTGGGAATATCCGGCAGTCCCAGGAGGGACGG
>JBHHYW010000183.1:0-5709 GCA_046757745.1 Candidatus Scalindua sp. | reverse complement strand
CTAAACATCAAGGTGGGCAAACTGAATTTTTTAAACAGTTTGCCCACCTGAACAATGTAAAATACATTAAGGGAAAGCTGTGCTAGAATCTTCAGCTAACAAAGCAGGAGTGTCACCACTCTGAGCTGTCCAACCCCACCCATAAGTTGTACCGCTCAAATTCAATTTAATGCCACTTCCATCTGCCGCTTCAACAATGTCTCCACTTGCGGGAGCATCGCTCTTTGTAGTATTATAAGTGATACCACCGTTGAAAGATGTGCCGGCCAGCGTATTGGCCAGAGTATATGCAGTACCATTAATAAGGAAATCAGAATGTTCTGACTGTATAGTGCCGTTAATGGCGCTGCCCACCCCCCTGGCTGCACTGAGCTTTGCGGAATTGGAAAGACCTATGAATTTAGGTATGGCAACGGCTGAGATTATACCCAGTATAACAATTACCATGATGAGCTCGATAAGGGTGAAACCACTTTCATTTTTTTTACGTTTTGACTTCATTTTTTTCTCCTGTTAAAAATTATGAAATTTCTTAATTTACTACCTATGTACATCTCTAAAAACGCACATCTTCAATGGTCTTCCATGCCATATGCCACCTCCTTTCTTTTTCCTAAAAATAGATTGTTTTATGAATTCCGGCAAACTCGTTCAAATTCCATACACACCTCCTGAGTTAATCAAGCTAAGTCGTTAAAACGACAAGGACTATCCATATTGTTCTGCCAGTTTGACCATATCCCACATGGGTAAAAATATTGCCAGCATAAGGAAGAGCACAACTGCGCCAAGAAAGGCCAGAAGAACAGGTTCTATGAGGCTTGCAATATTTTTGATGGCATAATCAACTTCCATGTCATAATATTCGGAAACCTTAACGAGCATGTTGTCAAGCTCTCCCGATTCTTCTCCTGCAGACATCATTTGTATAACCATGGGAGTGAAAAACCTGCTTTTCTTCATAGTGACGGCAATGCTCTCGCCCCGTTTTACGCTTTCTTTGATGTCATTAATTACCTCTGATATAGGTATATTCTGTACTACCTCAGAACATATCTCCAGGTTTGCAATAATTGACAACCCGCTTCGATTCAGGGAAGACATTGTCCTGGCAAAGACAGACATTGCAATCTTGAGGTAAATGGCCCCGAAGATAGGGACTTTCAGTTTAAATATATCCAAATTACGGCGGCCTTGTCCGGTCTTTATATATGCTCTGAATACAAAGTAAATACATCCGGCTCCGGCAAAAAGAAAGTACCAGTAGTTTAAAAAGATACTATTAGCTGCTATTAACATCCTTGTTGCCAGAGGAAGTTCAAGATCAACCTGCTTATAGATTTCCATAAAGTTTGGAACTACGCATGTCATGAGTATGACTACGGCAATGCACATAACACTTATGACTATTTTCGGATACCGTGTGGCCGCCTTCATCCTTGCCCTGGTTTTCATATCGTGTTCTGCCAGTGAAGCGAGCCTCTTAAGGGTCTCATCCAGAGTTCCGGACGCCTCTCCCGCCCGTACCATATTCACGTACAGGCTTGAAAAAACTTTTGGATGTTTAGTAAGGGCGTCTGAGAATGATGATCCTGATTGAATATCTGTTGAAATACTACTCAGCACTTTCCGGAAAAGTTTATTTTCCATCTGTTCAGCAATGCCCTCTATCGCCCTGAGCAGAGGTATACCGGCTGCAAAAAGTGTGGAAAGCTGACGATTAAACAGGATAATGTCTTTTGCATTTATTTTGCGGTTTAAGAAACTAAATGGAGACACATTCATACCTGCCTTGCCTTCTTCCAGTTTAACGGGTATATAACCCATCTCACCCAGACGAACCCTGGCAATATCTATTCCAGTTGCTTCCAGTGTCCCCGCCATTGCCTTACCTGATTCATCCCTGGCTCTATATTTAAAGATTGGCATTATTCACCTCTTCAACTGTGTTGTGTAAATATTTTTCAACCGTATCTGTAAGCATATCCAGATCATAAGGTTTTGCTATGTACTCATTTCCACCGCATGCAAGGCCCAATTCCCTATCGGCGTCCTGAATTTTTGAACTGACAATAATAATAGGGATGTGCTTAAACCGGGTATCAAACTTTAGAAACCTGCAGAAATGGTAGCCATCCATTTTAGGCATCATAACATCCAGTATAATGAGCTGCGGCTGTTCATTGTTTACCATGTCCAGAGCATCTTTTCCATTTGTAGCCAGAGTAACTTTGTGGCCTTTTGCCTCCAGTGCAAACTTTAATGTCTCGGCGCTATAAAAGTCATCTTCTACCAATAGTAATTGTCTATTCTCACTCATTTGTATAAAGGGAGGGTAAAAACAAAGTTGCTGCCATCTCTCTCCTTGCTTTCTACCCATATCCTTCCTCCCTGTGCTTCTACAATATCTTTGCATATGCTCAAGCCCAGTCCTATGCCATAGTGTTTTTTTGTCGAGGCATTCTCTATCTGATAGAATCTTTCAAATATCTTATCCTGCTCCTCAAGAAGTATGCCGGTCCCATTATCCTTAACACTGATTTCTACCTCTTCTTCCGTAGGCCTTGTGCTTACAATAATTTCACCACCATGAGGCGTAAACTTAAAGGCGTTATCCAGAAGATTTAATAACGCTTGCCTTGTCCTGTTTGAATCTGCCAGAACAACAGGAGTATTTCCGTTATTAATGATAAGCGATATTTTATTTTCTTCCGCTTTGAACCACTGACTTTCTATAGCACTTTTTATAACCTTGCTGAGGTCCATCTTTTCCCTCTTTAATGGTATTTTTCTTATTTCTGAAATGGCTATATCCAGAAGTGCAGCAGTCAGGTTTGATAGATATTCAACACCGTCGTTTATTATATGTAAGAATTTTTTCTGGGAGTCTGTGTTTGGCCCTAACATTTCCTGGAGTAAGAGATTTACTGAGTTTTTCATGGATGTTACAGGGGAAAGTAATTCGTGAGAAGCGATAGTTATAAATTCTGACTTGACCTGTTCAAACTTTTTGTCATTTGTAATATCTTTAAACACGACTAAACAGCCTTTCTTTCTCTTGTAATTAATTTCCCCATTTATTTCAGCACAATCTACTTTTATGATCCTGGTCTCCGATGTCTGTATGGTTACCTCTTGAGAAGTAAGCGTATTCAACTCTCCTTTCAACCATCTTGATACATTCCCCAGTCCTGATCCATTCAACAATGCTATTGTATTCTGTTTATCCATATCCTTGTTGATCTTCCAACCCAGCATCCATTTGGCTGCAGGATTAATTACTACTGAATCGTCATCTTGAGTGATTATAATCACACCTTCAGGCAGGTTTTCTACTGCAAGATTAAACATCTTTATGTTTTCAGTAAATCTGATATCCGGAGTAACTTCCTTGTTATTATTAACCGTGAAGATGGCATTTGATGCAAAGATGGCAAAGGACTTGAGTAGCCATTCATCATGGGCTGTAAATAGGCCCTTTCCTTTCTTGTTCACAGCCTGGAGTACTCCAATCACCTTATTATCCTTTTGTTTCACAGGAGTACATAAAACCGTTTTTGTTTTATAGTTCAGGACTTTATCAATATGTGAGTCAAATAGAGGACTCTGGTAAGCATCTTCAAGGTTGACAGATTCCGAGGTCTTTGCTACATAGCCTGCTAAACCCCTGCTCAGAGGCAAACGTATCTCTTTCATTTCTCCCTTGAGAATAATAAGGCATTTGAATTCGCCGGTTTCTCCATCCACCATGAACAGATTGCACATATCGGATTCTAATATCCGCACGGCTTCAGTGATTAAAAACTTGAGTAGGGATGTTTGTTCCACACACTGAAGCATACCAGTGGAGGCATTAAAAAGGCGAGCCAACTGCTGTTCTGTTCTTCGTGTAATGTTGAGTACACTCATAATTAAATCACTTGTTGTATGGCCTAAATCAATTAATATATCTCCCAATGCCTTGCCATCCGTTTTCTGTACTTCCAGCGCTTCTTCTATCTGGCGTTCATTTACCATTTTTTTTCCCAATAATTTCTGCCCGAACATTTGATTTTTTTCTTCTTTTATATTCATAAACTTTGTTTCCCGGTTACTGACGATAAAAATTCTATCCTTTTGATCTAAAAAAAAGACCCAATATCAGAATATTTATTCTGACTTGGGTCTTCTTATGCCTGGCGCTGAACACTAGATATTTAAGCGTCCAATCGTACCAAATGACGAACGTAAAACTACCGGCTCCACTGGGACAATTTAGCTTTGCTACACGCAGCTTGAATGTCGCAATTTAACTCGCACTTCAATATGACCAGTGGGTGCTGTCATATCATTCAAATATTTGGTAACCCGGCTCTCTTCATATTGAAGACCCATGGCTTTGCGCCCCAACTTCACAGTTGGTTTGCCTTTTTCATATTTGTTTCTACCGCACTTAATATTCCAAAACCTTTAAATTAGGCAAATTAATTTTATTATGAATTTTAGTGCTGGTGATTAAATACGTTGCGACAGAAAATATCATAATTTTTAAAATAGATATGAAAAGAGGGTATGATAAGTAAAACTGAGCTTGTGTGTCATAATGAAGCACGCAGAGATTAAACTGGGATTATAAAAGAAAAAAATGTTTAATTTCTATTATTGACACATGTCGCAGCCTCTCTTTCGAGAGGATTCCAGAATTGGAACCTCCGCCCAGGCGGATCTGCCTTTGGCATGACAGCCAGGGCGGACGTGGATGCCTCTCGAAATAGAGGCCGGTATTTTTTTACCTTAATACTAATAATGGAAAATTTGAATTCCAGATACCTCATCTGCCGCCAATTGTCACATTTCTTATTCTGATGTGCGGCCCACCGTCGCTCACACGCAGGGGTGACTGCCCACCCTTGCCACAGCCGCCAAGACCTCCGTATATGACAAGGTCGTTGCCGATTGCATCTATATTCATTAATGTATCAAATACATTACCTGTTAAAACCACATCACGAATCTTCCCGCAGACCTTTCCGCCTTTTATTCTATATGCCTCTTCCGCACTGAAGGTAAACATCTCAGTATTTGTCTGTCCTCCAAGGGAACCCTTTGCATAAATGCCGTCATCTACACCTGCCAACATCTCTTCAAACGTTTGATTGCGGGACTCCATATATGTGTTAGTCATGCGCACAATCGGTTCACTGGCATAACTGATAGCCCTTGCATTTCCTGTAGGGCTTTCATTCATCTTCGCCGCTGTCTCTCTTGAGTGCAGTCTGTTGGTCAAAATCCCATCCTTTATCAGATATGTCTTTTGTGATGGCGTCCCCTCGCTGTCGTATTTATTATATCCGGCCTCTCCTTCTAATGTGCCATCATCTACTATAGACAATTCATCCGAACCAAAACGTTTTCCTATTTTCATAATCTCATGGAGTTTTTTGTTTTCATAGATAAAATCCGCTTCGCTTAGATGCCCAAATGCTTCGTGTGTAAATACGCCGCAAAGCTTTGGATCAACTATTACTGTGTATTTACCGCCCACCACAGGTTTTGCGGAAAGCAGATCAATTGCCCGCTTAGTGACATCTTCACAGCTTTCTTCAAAGTTTTCAACCTTTTTGTAACCTCTCAGGTCTCCAATTGAATTATAAGCCTGCTGTACATCCATACCGTCCTTTGCCATTGCCATAACCGAAACGCCACAGAATATATTCTCGCAGACAATAA
>JBHHYW010000182.1:0-5729 GCA_046757745.1 Candidatus Scalindua sp. | reverse complement strand
CAAATACATTTTCATCAACGGAACCATCTGGAGCTTTTTCCTTTTTATTAGAATTTCCGTGCAAATCAATTATGTAAATTTTACCAAAGCATTCTAATAAATGCTTTCGCATCTGGCGGTGTACAATTCCATCAATAAAGCTATTGTTGGAAATGTAGGCTAATATTCCTTCACCATTCTTATTAATGAAATGCTGAGCGTATCTGATAAACTTAATGTAATCATCTGATAATGGATTAATATTCCTTTCGTTCAGGTTCTTTTTATAGTCAACCATCAATTTGTTAATCCATTCAGATTTATTACTGCTACTCACAGAATAAGGAGGATTACCCAAAACCACCATAACAGGCGTATCCCTCTTTACTAAATTAGCTTCTGTTGCTTCCCTTGACAACCAACTCGCAAATAAGGTTCCTGTGTCGGGATGGGCTTCTTCAAGGCTGTTTGTCAGGAATACTCTTAATCTTTGTTGTTTGTTATTATCTCCAGGTTTATACCCTGTTTCACGCAAGAGCATTTCCAGTTTTAAATGGCATATCGTATAATATTTCAAAACCGTTAATGCGTGGTATAAGTTCGTTTTCAACATAGTTTGGCCAGATGCCTTTTTGATTCTCAAATTTTTTATATATTTGTTTAACGACTTCAGTCAGAAAGGTACCCGTGCCGGTTGCGGGATCAAGAATTTGTACTTTATGCACCCGTTTCTTTATTTTTTTGCCTACACCTTGCACCTCTACTTTCATTTCAATCTTGGTTGTATCGGCTAATCCTTGCTGCAAATCAAATTCGGTTTTTAAAATATCATCCACCGCTCTTACAATAAAATTAACAACCGGTTCAGGTGTATAATACACACCTCGTGATTTCCGTAGTTTTGCGTCATATTCAGCAAGGAAGGTTTCATAGAAATGAATGAAAGGGTCGTGTTGTTGGGTAGCTATTCCGAAATCTGCCAACAGTGATTTTACATCGGTTGCCCTGAAAATATCAGCAAGGTCATTTACAATCCAGACGACACGGTTGTCCAAATCCGGGCCTGCGACATAAGTAAAGAGTTGTCTTAAAATGGATTTGATTTTGGAACCAGAAAAAGAGCTTCTTCCCTGGAAAAATCTTCTAATGTTGTATCATGTAATCTTGCCGCAAATAAGCCGTAGGCAATTGTCTGGGCATAAATATCGGCGAATTGTTTTTCAGACAAGTCATGAATTAATATTTGGCGGAAAGCGGTAAGTTGTTCTTTCAATGTATTATCTTCGCCTTCTATCTCTACCGTTTTATGGATAACTTCTTCCATCATTCTGGCTTTATGAGCCATCATTTTAGCAAGTTTTTCAGCAGACTTTATGGTTTGTCCTTTAAAAGAACAAAAATCATTTATATGCGTAATAAATGATTCAAAGTTTTCTGACAGTATGTTGAACTTGTTGTTTTCTGTGTCAACAATTCTTATTGTTTTTACTTTTTCGCCATATTTAATAAATCTGAATTCCAGGTAGTCTGTTAAAATCAGATTACCAAGGCTCTTTTTATACCGTTTTAATTGTTCACTTTTTTCAATCTTATTTAAATCAACCCCAATATCCTTTGCCTCAATGTAACCGATAGGCACTTCTTTCCTTTGGATTATATAATCAGGAGCGCCACATTCCTGTCTTTTGGGTTCATTGGTTATATTTATCCCCTGTATGAGGTTTTGTAAAAGATTTTGTAAATCCCCACGGTAACTATGTTCCGTTGAAATACCTGTTCTAAATCTTTGTTTTTATACTCTTACAATACTGTTCTATATTGTTTTTCATTATATTTTATTACTACAAAATGTTTTTATTTTTCTAAGTAAATCATATAGTTTCTAAATCAGAAACAACTAGATGTAATTGTTCGGCTACGCCATTAATTCAATATGTAAAGCTCACAAATATCATTTAGTTGCCCAATATTAACCTCAATATGGTCTTTTGCACTTCCATTATTTAACGGGTGCCACAGAAACCTATATTCCATTTGATATGCATGCGAAAAATCTTTGCACATTGTTGCGTCAAAATATTGATTTTTTGTTGGCTCGTATGGATCAAAGTATTCGGTAGGATTACGATGAAAATACCATTTAGGTAAAATCCTTTTAGTTTCACGTTCTAACCGGGTAGCAAACTCTTCAGGATTCTTAACCACCACGCATGAATCATAGTTAAATTGCTCGAAAATGATTGGCTCAAAATCACAAGAAAGACAAAGCGTGTAATAGTCATTTGAAGTCGATACCGTTCTTTTTAAGTCTCCAATGATTGGAATCTCTTTTCCATCTTGAGTTGTTATTTTTACATGATCACCCAGCTCCCAGCGGTGTTTATTCAGTTCATCGTCAGTTCTTGGGTCAAATGCACAACCATCTTTATATTCTGATGCTGGACTAATTCTAATTTTGCCTTCCTCGACAATTCGTTTCATGTATTTCAAATGACCATATCTGAATAGAATGTCACAAGCATTCGGGCCTCTAGGGCTAAATGGCTTTTTTATTGGTTCTCTTGGTTGTGGTGGAGTAATTGGAAGATGTAACTCCCTTAACAGGAATTCATATCTTGTTTGGTGCTCTTTTCTATACCAATACCAAGAACTTAAGAAAGTGTTAATAGGGATAACATGACGTTCACACTCGGTTAATACCTGAAAATTTCTATATAAATTCTTGTATCGTTCAATTAGCTTTTCTTCACTTATATTTTTTAAGTACCTATAGATGTCATACTGAAATTCCCAAAACTCTGGTTCATAGTTGTGGATATTCTGACCCCATGATTTTATAGCTTTTTCATGAGGAAGGATATCCGGCAATTTTAACGAATCAAGTCTTTGCATCCTTATTCTCTAAGCTTAACGTAGAGCTAAGCTAACCCACTTGACGGAGAGAGCTATGAATAAAACAAACAATGAATCTAAAAACATGAAAACTCCACATGATAAGGGGGTTAGGCTACTACGGCGCAGTTAAGCTCACTGGCACTCTTAAACCTCCCGGCACAACGGCCGTTGTTATCTGAAGCCCGATCCCCGTGGAAAGCTCCAAACGGTGGTGTCGCACGGGCATTTGAACAGGCCTTTCTGGTAGGGGGGGCTGCCAAGAATGGGGAACCTTCTGGGAAACCCAATGTGCCGCCTGTGTACGTCGAAGACTGTGGTGGACTAATGATAAGTCCAAAATGCCAAAATCCGTCGAGCCCCTTTTCCCACACGTGGTTGTGCCATTCAAGCAATTGGAACTTTGCCCTTTCTCGAGACTTCAAGAAAACTTCATATCGACGTTTCGCATCGGATTCCGGTACGCGTCCGATGACCTTTGTTCTGTGCCTCACTATTCTCAACTCGTCGAGACTACTGACGCTAAGTCCACACCAAAGAAAACGTTGTTGACTTAGTTCGGTTGTCTTTGGGCCACCAAGCTGAAGTTTTGATCCGCGACTGGTGATGTGCCACCGCCGAAAACCCTTTTCTAAAGAAATGTGGTCAAACTCGAAACCTTCTTTCCACATCTGAGCTTTACCACGAAAGCCCTCTACGTATTGCTTGGCTGATCGAAATCCCGGGAAGAAAATAATTCGTCCTCCGGCCGACAGTATAAAGACTCCCAACCATCGCAGGATCGAATGGTTGGCTTGCTGGCGCCGGTCAGCACAGAAGCACTGCATAAGGCGGATGAAAGGCTGACCATCGCTAAACAGTTTCCCGAGCGCCCTCGACAGTGGATTGTTTGGATCACCATCTTCACCATCAACACCGCCTTCCATCTCCCACGTGAGTTTCAGAATGTCCATAGTCTTTCAGGATCATAATAAATTATAAAGTTCTGAATAACATCACTATAATAACGTTATTCTATAGAAAATATTATTCCTTATTCTTTTTCATCATTATTCTATCCATACCTGGTCATATCTTTCCAGATTTGTTCTTCTGCTGATTCTTTTGTAACACTGTCCCATGACTATCAAGGTTTTAGAGATTTATTATGTTTCTTAAAGCTTTTAAGTCCATCTGCGCTGAATACAATATTCCTGCCAATCTTTCTTGCTTTTAACTTTTTTGTTATGACGTTTCATAAGCCCTTAAAAAGTTGCTTCGTGAAATACCTGACTGAGTACAAATTGTCCTTAATGTTGAGCTTTTGATTTTATTATGACTTGGCATTGTGAGGGGAGTTTTTGAACCATCTGGATTTGTTCGAACCATAGAAATATGTTCTTGTTCACGAACCAGTTGAAAGCCGAGATTTTTAAAAGCCTTAATTACTTTCGACTTTGGAGCGTCAACCGGGAATTTAGGCATCAGATTGATACTCCTGCCTCTGTAACGTATGCTTCCAGGACAGATTCATCTTCTTCAAAGACTTCTTTGCCGAATGTCTCAATATGAAATTTAATTGCAGATTTCACATTATTCAGTGCCTCGTCGTACGAATCACCATCACCAACTACAACTCCCTTTAATCCAAGCGGATATGCAACGTAACCGTCCGGATGTTTTTCCACTACAACCTTAAATTGCTGTTCCATTATCATACCTCCAATTATTTATAAACTTTTTTGTCATGACTTATTTACCTGTTGCTGCTATTTTCGCAATTCTTTTTTTTACCACTTCCCTGACCTTATGAAAATTTACAGGCTTTTCCTTATCGGGTATTTTAATTGAACCCCCAATATCGAGGATATTTCCCCTTAGAGGTTTAATAATAGCATGATCACCCTCGGCAACTATTATAACCTTTTCAGATGGTTTAAGGTTTAAGCCCTTTCTCACCTCTTTTGGTATAGTCATCTGCCCCTTTGATGTTAGTGTTGAAATTGACATATTATCCTCCTATTTATGTAATTTTCCACATTGTAGAATATTTCTTACATTTGTGCAAGTTTACTTCTTTAAGCTTTTTTCTATTGATCTGAAATAGTTTTTTGCCAGGCATAAAAATAGACTGTCAACGATTTCTTTCAGATCGAAACAGACGCTTGTCAGCTATGTAACTTTCAACTTGAAAAATGGTGACGTGTTTCATGTCTGAATGTGAAGGGTTAATAAGAATGTTAAATTCGTGTTCAACAACCACAGAAGGAACACGAAGTAAAAGAGACTCGTTGCTTCTTGCCCAGTTCGTCCCTAGTTCGGCTAATCTTGAAGGGGCCGGATATTCTCTCCAGTTTCGAGGTAAATCAGATACTGGAATTTCTTTTGGAGTTATTTTGTTGAGTATTTGAAAAGTTATCAAACTAATGTTGGGTGGGACAATTGATAAAGGCACATGCACCAGATATTCGACAGTAGCTAAAGATATGCTTTCTGAGGTGTAAATAATGCTTGAGCCTTTAATATTCCACCTTCCTCCATATATTCTCGCACCGGCTCCGGATATACCATTGATGTGCGGAATTTTGGCTATTCGATAAACCTTCATTAAGAGAATACACCATGCTCTATTCGGCCAAGCTCATCTAATACCATATCAACTCCAAATTTAGAGTTTAGTAAGCTCATAGGTGTTTTTTTATCTAAAGCCTTATTGGGATGGTTCATCCATGTGAGGAATTTATCTCTGCCTTCAAATACCTCAGAACCTTTGGCTGCAACCTCAGCAATTTGCAGTATTTGTTCAGACACAACGCGATTAAAATGCTTTTTTGATGTATATCTCTGTATTGTTCGCTCAGTTACCGGAAGAAGTTGAG
>JBHHYW010000181.1:0-5737 GCA_046757745.1 Candidatus Scalindua sp. | reverse complement strand
ATTCCATAGATGCGGATTTTTTTAAAAATAACCTCTTTGTTGAGATCGATTGAAACACTTCTTTCGTAAATACCAAGGATAGAGATTCTTCCTCCGGGTGTAATGGTTTTAAGTCCTTGATTCAATGCCTGATTGTTACCCGAAAATTCAAGGACGACATCTACACCATTATTATTTGTAGCTTCAAGGACTAAAGGTATTATATCCTGTTTCCTTGGATTAAGGGTTATGTGTGCCCCCATTTTTTTGCTGATATTCAGTCGATAATTATTTGGGTCTGACACAATGATTAATGAAGCGCCACCGGCCCTTGCAATACCAGTGGCAAAGAGTCCTATAGGCCCCGCTCCAAGGATCAAGACGGTCTTTGCCGAGACATCCTCCGCCATAACTGTATCAATGGCGTTTCCGAATGGTTCCTGAATAGCAGCCCATTTATCAGGAATATCTGGATCGTTTTTCCACAGGACATGTTCCGGCAGGGTGAGGTATTCAGCACAAGCGCCATCGTGGTCTACTCCCAGTAACCTGAGATTTTTACATACTTCAGAATATCCGTTTCGGCATTGGTAACAGTCTCCACATGAGATGTGACTTTCGGCAGAAACACGATCTCCAACATTTACCTGCGTCACTTCATCACCAATTTTTTCCACATTTCCAACAAACTCATGACCGATGATACGTGGTGGCGTAAAACGTTGTTGTGCCCAGCGTGTCCAGTCGTGTATATGCACGTCTGTACCACAGATAGACGCGAGCGTAACCTTAATAAGCACATCTCTTGGTCCTATCCGTGTAATGGGTGCCTTTATAAACTCCATGCCCTTCTTACGCTTTGTCTTGACTACTGCCTTCATTTACAAGATATCCTACAGGTTTATACGGAAGATTTATATATGGCTTATAGTAGTATATAAATCATAATATATCAATGTTTATCGGTTGATTTAAGTAAAATAAAAAGTGTATTTATTCTCATTCCATGCTAATATTTACCTGTTATTTGTGTTGCTTTTCTAACACTCCCTGATACTAAATTGATATGGTGGCAGTTATGTTAAATATTAACACAAAACAATTCTCGATCATCACGTTTCTAATTGTATGCCTCTTTTTTATTCCCCATATTTTAACCCCCTCCCTTGCACAAGAAATAGAAAAGGCCAGTCCTCCGGACCTTGAAACACTTTTGGGTGAAACAACAGCAACACCACGGGAGATGTCAGGCAGCTTGAAATTCCAATATGAGATGGCCAAACTCCTGGGTGAAAGAGTCGGTCCTGATGATTCAGGAAACGTTCACCATGCAGGTGGGCTTTCAAGCTTTTATACAGGCCCGGAGAAGCTTTTTCCCGGAAATGGAAAGCATGGATATCTCTATAACTTTTTGCCTTTGATACGATGGTACGATCCGGTGTACTACTACAACAGCGATACCTTTCATCCGGGCAGTACTGTTGATGGAGAATTCACAAATAAGGAGTGTGTTACCTGTCACATGGTAGAGAGTCCCGGAATTGTTACACAATGGAGACAGAGTAAACACGGCACACCACCCGGCGGAAAAGAGATAGTCGGGTGTGATAGATGCCATGGAAAGAATCACAAGAAACTCATAATGCCTTCTTATGATCTCTGTGGTGAATGTCACGAAAAGCAATTAAAAGGACATCGCGAAGGTGGACAAGGTTCGCATGCCCATGCCTATCATTTTGAATTGATTGAGCTGGGATGCCAGACGGAAAAACCTGCCGAAGAGACGGCTGCCTGTCTCGGCTGTCATGCAGTTGAAAACCGATGCGATGGTTGTCATACACGGCACCGATTTTCCACGGCCGAGGCAAGGAAACCAAACAGTTGTGCTGTCTGTCATTCAGGTCCTGAGCAATATGAGTATGAGATGTACATGCAGTCATACCATGGTATGATTTTTCAGGGGGAAGGACAGACCTGGGACTGGACAAAACCACTCAATGCAGAAAACTATCCCGTTCCAACCTGTGCATACTGCCATATGCCCAAAGGAGATCACAATGTCATCAATACATCAACGGTTTATACCTACATGGGCACATCTCTTGTGGATCGAGGATCTGATCAATACAAGGCAACAAGAGATGCATGGATTGCGGTTTGTAAGGATTGCCATTCACCCAGGTTCGCAAGGGACCATTTAGAGGCCATGGACGAGGCGGTTAAACTGAGCTTTACAAAGTACCGCGAGGCAATGCGTATTGTGATGGACTTGTATAATGATAATCTGATTGATCCCATGCCCATCGACCTTGCCCCTGATTCCACGGGCCATAATGTATTCAGTCTTCTGCCTGGAAAGGGCGAGATGAGAAAATATAATGTATCTAACATAGAAAGGTTAACCTACGAGATGTTGGTCGACATTATTGATGCCATCTATAAGGCTAAGTCACACAACGCTTATTACAGCCCAGTGTATGGGTATTGGGAATGGGCACAGGATCGCTGGCTTATAGAGATTAAGGATGAAGCCGGCAAACTCAAACGTTTTGCGGAGATCGAGGAGAAAATAGGAATCAAACACAGTGCATATTCCTTCTGGAAACACGGAGAGTATACAGATTTATTACTGGGCTGGAAGAGAAAAGAAGGGGGTAAATAAGGTTATTCCTTTTAGAATCTGAAAAGCAATATTGTAATTTCTTCACCTGCCGAACGAACCAGTCCCCACCGGAATTCAGCATCGTCTGCCAGTGTCGGCACAGATGAAGACTGGCTGACCGGCAACTGAAGGAGAGGCAATGAAGTAATTGGCAGTTCCAACTATTTATGGAAAATTTATTTTAATACTTGAACATGGATTCGACAAATAGTATGATTATTTTTCAAATTCTTCACTAAAATAGCATTGAATTTTGACGTTCATCAATTATATTATCTTTAGTGAACCGGGTTAATTTTCTGAAACTGCTTACGTAAAACAACAAACAATACAATAGGAGATAAGGGTTATATTATGATCACTGTAAAAGAGATGCTGAAGGAGAGAGATGGTGATGTCCTGACAATTATGCCTCAGGATACTGTGTACAAGGCGTTGGAAATAATGGCGGAGAAAAACCTCGGTGCATTAGTAGTAGTTGAAGGTGAAAAAGTTGTGGGAATGTTTTCTGAGCGTGATTATGCAAGGAACGTTGTCCTTAAAGGAAAATCTTCTAAGGATACTTTAATCAAGGATCTGATGAGTGCGAATCCATGTTATGTGCGTCCTGAGCAGACACTAAATGACTGCATGGCTTTGTTTACAGAAAAACGTACACGCCATTTGCCAGTCCTTGATGGGGGGAAATTGATTGGTATTGTGAGTATCGGTGATGCTGTGAAACAGTACATTGTTGATCAGGAATTTACCATTAAACAGCTCGAAAACTATATTTCCGGTGGTATGTAAATTTGGCATTATGTTAAGATAAGGCTGGGTCATGGACGCCTGTGTAGCCAGCATTTGCCATGTAATTTTAGCAGTTTCAGTTTTTTGTTCCGTAATGTGAGGCCAAAAGATATTACGAAAAAGGGGATCGGGCTTTTCATTATGTAATTACTAAACATGTGCGCACTACCTGAAGAACATTCCAGGTAGCAAGAAAAAGTTCTATTGTTCTATCCCTTTAGTTAGTAGTGAGTCTTTATACCTGCGGATTATGCTAATTCCTCTATAGTAGAATCGTTTTTCTTTATAAATAGGGCGTTTCTACTATTTACAAACCACAATCTTTTTGTCTATCCCTGCTGTTTTCTCGCGAAGATTACTATAATTTTTTTCTTGACTTGTTAACAATCTAAAGTAAGATTCCCGATACAGATAAAATCAAACAATCTTAAAGCAACTGGGCATAAGACATACCTACTTTTCAGCTATTATTGTTTTTCTCAAGACCAAATAAAATAAAACTATTTAGATAGATACATTTGGTAATATACTTAAGCTATTTAGTAAGGAAATTGAAGTATTGACACTTTGCAATACACTACTTAGTAGAGGAAAGACATTATGTCGCTGAATAACTTGCCTTCTAATGAAGAATTGACATTTTGTCAGTGGCTTTGTTTTCCAAGTGTAAAATTGTGAATTTGCAAGATTTTCCTATCTTCCATATTTAATTACGCTTAGGAAACCTGATTAGTCGATTTAGCCTTCAGATAGATTGTTGGTATCACGATTGCGTAACTCCACAGACTTTCGGTTAAATCTTGCTGTTCGTCTTTCAGCATCAAGTGTATTTTTTAGAAGCGCCAGATGTAGATTTTACTAATTGTAATATGGGGAGGTAATAGAAGGGAGACTTCATATTACTGGGTTTCTTTTATATTTTTAATGGATGAAAGGAGGGGGATGAATCAATGAAAGCAACAATTGATACGTTTGCTGGTGTGGCCGTTGCGAAGGAAGATATGATAAGAAACAAATTCGGACAGTATTGGGTTCTCTCAATGCTGGCAGGTATGTACATCGGGTTTGGAATTCTTCTCATATTCACTGTTGGAGCGCAGTTCGCAAATGCTGGCTCCGCGGCAGTTAAGATCATCATGGGTATATCTTTCGGAATCGCCTTGACGCTGGTAGTCTTTGCAGGTTCCGAATTATTTACCGGCAACAATATGGTGATGATCATTGGCTGTCTCAAGGGAAAAACTTCCTGGGGTTGGATGGCCTGGTTATGGTTTGTATGTTGGTTTGCAAACCTTGCCGGTGCATTACTGTTAGCCTGGGTAATGGCGTGTACGGGGTTGGCAGATGGAAACGTTACCGGCAATTTTGTTGATAAGGTTGCCGGCGCCAAAATGAATGCTCCGTGGATGGCGCTGTTTTGCAGGGGTATCCTCTGTAATGCGCTCGTCTGTCTGGCAGTCTGGATGGCAGCAAAATGTAAAAATGAGGCAGCAAGAATATTCCTGATTTTCTGGTGTCTTTTTGCCTTTATCGCTTGTGGTTTTGAGCATTGTATCGCTAATATGACTATTTTTGGGGTTAGTCTTTTCACATCTCATCCTGATACAGTTAGCTGCTCCGGCTTTGCCTATAACATGCTTCCGGTTACCCTTGGTAATATCATTGGCGGGGGCATTTTTGGCCTTATATACTGGTTTGCCACATATGCGCCTATACAAGATGAGGTTCCTGATGGTGATGGCGGGTTGTCGACCAGTCTTGTAGACCCAACTCAGGGAGCAGTTCCGGGAGGCCAGGTAATCGGGTTAGATGAAAATGATAACGAGATTGTCCTGAGGCCTCCAACTACATAAATAGATGGTTGTTTCTTATAATGTCTGATGTTTGCTGTAGTGATGGAGGCGCTGGGAAGCTTGCAGGTACATTAACTGCCGTTTCGAGTAAAATTGTAAGATAGAGCAGTATACAACCACGGTTGAATGTAAATTTAATCGTGGTTGTTTTTTCTGCTACTACCTGTAGGTTTAGTTAGTGCAAGAAGTCTGAAACTTACAGGTAGTAGCAGAAAAAAAAAGATTTATTGCTTATGTGCGTATTGACTGTTTGTACGCTACTAAGATATTAAAGGTCAAGCATAGGAGAATGAGCGTTTTTCGCCTGTCTATTTTTTTATTAGATCTTCAATGAGGAGAACGTAACCATGTCGTTATTAAGTAAGGTCAGTGATCAAATAAAAGGTTTGCCCAGAGCGCCACAGCCGGCAATACCTGCGAGAGAGTTATGGATTACTTTCATAGGTTCGATAGT
>JBHHYW010000180.1:0-5822 GCA_046757745.1 Candidatus Scalindua sp. | reverse complement strand
TTCTTCATCTTCTTCAACATGCCAGAAAGATACGACTATTTTATCGCCTGTTTCTGCTCCGACATCCGGCAATTCATATTCTACTCGCACTTTGCCTTTACCCCGGTTACAAATGGTTGCTTATAGTGATTATGGCCAGTATTTCGGCTCAAAATAATTTTGTTATAGGAATGATGCAAATAAATTATACAAACGGTTATTTTGTTGTCAATAGCCTGTTGTACAAAAGATTTTTTTTGGACATTGTTGTTGCAAATATTATGTTATTTTTAATATAATAACGGTGTATTGTAGCGGATGAGTTGATGTAAATTGTAGATGCCGCTAAACACTACGGATTTGCTAATTATGATGCATGTTGATTGATAAATCCAGATATTTACAGTTTTTATTTCTAATCTTAGTTAAGTTTTCGGTATTAAGAAACTGAAGCAGGAGCTGATGTAAATGTTCAAAGAAGGCATGATGAAGGCGGAATTAGTTGAACGTATATATTGGCTAACTCTTTTGCGCTGGATTGCGATCTGTGGATTGTTTGTTACGACTTTTATTGCCAGTAGTGTTTTTGATGTCGTGACATGGGCTGCTCCTCTTTACATAATAGGAGTAATTTTAGGGTTGTCTAATGCGGGGTTTATTTTCTATTTAAAAGTTCTCCGCACAAAGACATTTACATCTGTACAGAAGCATGCGGGTATACAAATCATGTTTGATCTCGTGTTCTTAACATGCTTGATATACTTTGCAGGCGGTATCGAAAACCCATTTATTTTTTATTTCTTATTCCATGCCATAATAGGCGGTATATTATTAGAGAAAAGGTATAGTTATCTACAAGCAGTGTTTGCTGTATGTCTCTTTGCTCTATTGTTGTCGCTGGAGTACTATGCGTTAATACCACACCAGCCATTAACAATCTTTCCTGCATTTGCGTTTGGAGACGAACTCTGGCACTCTGAAGTGTATATACTGGGTATATTTTTCGCCCTTGCAAGCACGATATTTATTTCAGTTTATTTTGTGACATCTATAATGGATAGATTGAGAAAGAGCAGAGATGATGTGTTGTTTGAGATAAGATCAACAATAGAAAACATGGCCGAGGGCGTAATATTTATAGATCCTGCCGATAAAATAACAATGTGCAATAAGGAAATTGAAAATGCATGGAAAGTGAAAAGGGAAAACATAATTAATAAATCAGTAAAAGATGGTCAGATTCCGTATATAGGAGGAGTGGCGTCAAAGATTACTGAGAAATTTAGAAAGGGAATTGAGACGTCGCAACACCAGGAAATAAGGATTGAGGGTGGGTTTTTATACAATACATATTCTGCGGTATCTGATCACAATGGTAAATACTGGGGTACCGTTCTGACAAGCCATGACATTACAGAGAGGAAAAATCTGGAGCATCAGTTGCTGCATAGTGAACGTTTGGCGACCATGGGTGAAATGTCAGCAAAGGTTGCTCACGAAATCAGAAATCCGTTAAGCTCTATTAGTTTAAATACAGAGTTGCTGTATGATGAAATCAGCAGCGATAATGGAGGGAAAAATAGAGAGGCTGAAAATTTGATACAGTCTATACTGAATGAAGTAGATAGTTTAACTGAGATGAGTGACGAATATCTACGTTTTGCGAGATTCCCCAAATTAGAAACAAGGCCGGCGTCTATTAATAATGTATTGATTGAACTTACAAAATTCTTTAATAAGGAAATGTCACAAAGAGGCATCTCGTTGAAAGAAAATTATGCGCCTAATCTACCACAAATACTACTCGATACTAACCAGATAAAGCAGGCATTTCTTAATATACTGAAGAACTCATTTGAATCAATGCCTGAAGGGGGTAAATTGATTATATCAACAAGGCTTAAGGATGAAAATATTGAGGTAAATATAACTGATACCGGATCGGGTATTAACAGAAGCGATGTTCGAAGAGTATTTGATCCGTTTTATAGTTCGAAGATAAAAGGTACGGGTTTGGGCCTTGCCCTGACGATGAAAACTGTCGAGGGGCATGGAGGTGATATTATTTGTAAAAGCATGATTACAAAGGGCACAACTATGACTGTAAGTTTTCCAGTTGAAGATTGTGGAGTGGAGATAATTGACTAACATAGCAAAGCAGACAGTTTTAATTGTTGATGACCAGGAAAGTATAAGACTTGCATTATCAAGAATGCTTTCTAAGGAAGGCTACGAAGTCCTTTTGGCTGATGAGGGTGAAAAGGCGTTGGACGTTTTGCGGGAAAAGAAAGTTAACGTAATGCTTTCAGATCTTAAAATGCCAAAAATGGATGGGTTGCAGCTGCTTAAGGCCTCAAAATTAGTCAAGCCGGAAGTAGAGGTAATATTAATTACAGCACACGGAACAATAGAGAAAGCTGTGGGAGCCATGAAAGACGGCGCTTACGATTTTATCACAAAGCCTTTCAAGAAACTGGTAATTGCCAATATGATTAAAAAGGCCATGGAAAAACAGGCTCTTGTTGTAGAAAACAGGTATTTACATGAACAACTGGCACATTCTGAACACGATAGACACTCTGACATTATCGGGCAAAGTGATGTAATGCGTGACGTTATTAAATTAGCTGAACAAGTTGCGCCCAGTCAGGCGTCCGTCTTAATTCAGGGGGAAAATGGTACTGGAAAGGAGTCTATCGCATCTCTTATTCATAGTATAGGCGCAAGAAGTGATAAGCCTTTTATAAAGGTGAGTTGCGCTGCTTTGCCGGATACCCTACTTGAATCCGAGCTTTTCGGTTATGAAAAAGGAGCGTTTACTGGCGCCGTTAGCCAGAAAGAAGGACGTTTCGAATTGGCCAATGAGGGGACGCTGTTTCTAGATGAGATAGGTGAAATAACTCCCTCCATACAGGTCAAGCTGCTTCGTGTCTTGCAGGAAGGTGAATTTGAACGATTAGGAGGCACTAAAGTATTAAGAAGCAACGTACGCATAATTTCGGCAACGAACGTTAATCTTGAAAACGCTATTAAACAAAAAAGATTCAGAGAGGATTTGTATTACCGCCTGAACGTGATTACCATGAATATGCCCCCTTTAAGAGAGAGAAGAGAAGACATTCCTTTATTGATAAGCCATTTTCTTAAAATTTACCAGGAAATGAATAATAAGGTAATAGACGGGATTTCTGAGGACGTTCTGGATATTTTGACTGATTATCAATGGCCGGGAAATGTGCGTGAAATTAAAAATGTGATCGAAAGGGCAGTGGTCTTAACACAAGACAGGGTGATTACACAAAAGGACCTTCCGGAGAACATCTCCAGAGAAAAGGTTGAGGATAGAAAGTTAACTATACCATTTGGCATGCCACTTCGCGAGATTGAGAAGAAGATAATAATTGAAACCTTGAGAAGGTCAAAAGGAGATAAAGAAATTACCGCAAATTTACTTGGTATCACGCCAAGAACTATTTATAGAAAGATGAATTCCCTGGAAGAGGAAGAGAAGCAGGAAGAAGATGTTAATATAGATAGTTGATATGTTCATCTGTTCTAATAAAGCCAATAACCACACTCGACTGATACTTTTGTAGCTATAGTAGCAATCCTTTGTGATTTAGATGGTTGCGACAGTCACCGAGTATTTGAATAATTGACATAATGTCAAATGTTTTTTTCTATATAAAGTGGATATGACATTATGTCAATTCTAATGATACTTGGTATGTAACACTAAAGTCATATATGTATTTGTCCATTATCATATATCTTTATATCTATGGATGTTAAATGTATGGATTGTAAATAGAAGTTTCTTGTGGCACATTTATTGCTGATCTTACGTTTCGCGTGGTGGGAGGACATTTCATTAAAACATAACAGTTTGCAAGCTACTGTGTATTTCTTGATTTCCCGCACGGCTGTGTTTGACAGAATGAAAAAACATCCCTGACAGGAACTGAATGGTCGTTCATTTCGTTGTTTATTATGTAATTCTACTAAAGAATAACATGAGATTTTTCAAATTTACAATTTTGATGTTGAGTCTTGAGTACTTTAGTATTACAGTGAAATTTCACAATTCTAGATTTTGTAAAGAATAAATCCAAATTTAACAAAAAGTGGAGGTAATTGAAATGATGAAAAGCCTGTTGCGAAAGACTATTTTCTTCGGTAGCGCCATAGTCGCATTGTTTTTTCTATGTAGCGGTGTAACATTTTCACAGGGTCTTGAAAAGGAAGTCTCGGTGGAAGAAAATATACCCACTAAAGAAGGGTTGACCGTCAAATACATAGCGGCGGATTTAGATGGTGCTGATCATGCCCTGGGACAGGCAGATCCGTATAAATTAGATTTACAGATGCAGGATAAGGCATTTCCTAACGGAGGTGGTTCTGTGAAAGAGGTAGAGGTCAGGGGCTTCCATAACGGCGAAACGATTTTCTTTGGCATCAAATGGAATGACGCCAGCAAGAATGACAGGGCGATATCACATGAGCAATTCAGAGATGCAGTTGGATTGATGTTTCCTTTAGAGACGGTTAAGGTAATATCACCGGAAAAACCATTTAGTCCAAGGATGGGTGACAGAGGAAAGCCCGTAAATATATGGCATTGGAAGGCGGATTGGGAAAAGGAATTAAAAGTAGCTGACGGAAAAGAACATATGGAAGATGTGTATCCCAATATGTTTACAGATTTTGATTTTCATCCTGATCCTATACCTTTTCATAGCGAGACGTATAAAAGTGCTTCCCTCATGGCAGGCGGAATCTCTGCGGGGTCATTACTTTCACTGCCCAATAGAGGGCGATCTGTGGAAGACCTGAATGCTGTTGGTTTTGGGACTTTGACATCACAGGAGCATCAGGATGTAAAAGGTAAAGGTTCATGGAGCAATGGTAAATGGGATGTGATCGTATACAGACCTCTGACAACTTCAGATGAAAACGATGTCCAGTTCGTACCCGGTATGTCAACGTTCTTTAACATGGCGGTGTGGAATGGAAATGAGGGTGATAGAAACGGACAAAAATCTGTCAGTGTAAGATGGCGCCCATTGAAGATTGATACTGTAAAATAGATAGAATAACTACTGAATAGACAATTTAGAGAAATTCCAAATCATTAGAAATTAAGGAGGGTAATTATGACGCTAGTTCACAATTGGCATCTTGGAAGAACGATGGAATATCCATACTTCGAATCAAGGCCAGAACATCAGTTTGCGGCAGTCTTTAATATAAACAGGTGTATTGCCTGTCAGACCTGTACTATGGCACACAAAAGTACATGGACATATAGTAAAGGCCAGGAATATATGTGGTGGAATAACGTTGAGACCAAGCCTTATGGCGGTTATCCTCAGCATTGGGATCATAAAATATTACAGTTATTGTGGGATAACGGCAACAATCCGATGGAATGGTATACGTCTGCCGAAGATAAAGATGAAACTAAAGCCCCTTACGGTCTTTACAATGGTGACACTATCTTTGAATTGGCCCAGACAAAAGGCCTTAATCAAGTTGCTGTAGGTTATATCCCGGATGATAAGGAGTGGCGGTTTCCTAATATATATGAAGATACTGCTTCGAGTGAAAAAACAAATTATGAGACAGGTGCGGCGGCTGAATCTTCTGAGCTTCCTGAACATAAGAGGTGGTTTTTTTACTTGCAGAGAATATGTAACCATTGTACTTATCCGGCCTGCTTAGCTGCATGCCCGAGGAAGGCTATATATAAACGCAAAGAAGACGGAATAGTTCTGATAGATCAGAAACGTTGCAGAGGATACAGAAAATGTGTAGAGCAGTGTCCTTATAAGAAGCCGATGTAC
>JBHHYW010000179.1:0-5866 GCA_046757745.1 Candidatus Scalindua sp. | reverse complement strand
AGAAACACGTATTGTGTAAATTGTGGCAAACAACTTATCCAGGGAATATGACAGTACTATACCGCTTCAATTAAGTTAACATAAATTTCTGAATGTAAAATACAATCACTACACTTTTCGTCTTGAAACTGACTTACGAGACTGTCTTTTGTCGCGCCATATCTAAGAAAATCTTGATAAAAGAATATAAGTAGGCAGAAAAGAAACATCCAGCAATAATCGGCAAAGCGTAAGGAAACAACCATGCTGAAATTAACAGAATATTGACTATGCCAACTGCAATAACTGTCCTGGCCAGACTCCGAATCATATATGGCATTGGATATGGTATATGCATGGAAACTGTGTTTAATAGAAATATTGCTATCATAGGCCATGCGGGGTGGAAACGAAACATATCTGCCAGCAAAAAAGCAAAAAACATGTGGCGAATCAGTTCGTTTGCGGGTGATCCGGTTACTTTTTCGTTAGAGGGATCAAGCCTGAAAACCACACGCAGCAGGATTGCGGCAATTGCAACAACACTAATGAGGCCACAAGCCAAACCATAGTGCATTCCAACAACCATAACAAAAAGCGCATGAGAAACCGCATCACAAACATTGTCTAGTTTAGCGCCAAAATCACTTTTGAGATTAAGTTTGGCGGCCAATATAAGGCAGATTTGCTTCAACTTTAACGGACATAATACCACATTGCTCAAAAATTTCAGTGTACGTTTGTACAGAGCGATATGCAACCTGATAGGTTCCGTCTAGCATGACAGTCTCCTGCCGAACAGTAGTTTCCCGACATTAAGATAACCCCACCGGCTTCGATAAAAGGAATGAGTTTGCGCAATAGCGCTATTACGTCACTTTCATTGAGATACATAAGCATCCCACCTAAGAAGACCATTGAATATGGCTCTTCAGGCTCGAATAAAAAAACATCACCATGGATAGGCGTAACGTTTGTAAGTGAGGCACACTGCTGTGCCATAACATTAAAGAGCGACTTGCTTGCTTCTACCGCAATTTCATCAAGTAAATCCCGAATACTCTGCTCTAAATACCCTACAACCACAACTAAGCGTTTAAAACCATATTGATGAAGGCACTGAACAAGGTGCTCTAAAATGGGAGCTTCATTGACTCTTGCCAGGCATTTGGGAATGTCATTGGTCAAGGGCCGTAAGCGGCTACCCGTGCCTGCTGCAAGTAACAAAGCTGTAGATATATTTTCTTTGTAATCAGTATAGTACATACGTGGGCTTCGTAATGAAAACAATGGTATACTTCTGGTTTCTTGCGAGAATGATTTTGTTTTGAAATGGCTGGCGACTTCTCTACAAAATCCTTAGGTGTAACGCTACAGAATGAAAATACTTAGTGAATGTACTGAAGCACTATAGTATTGTATGATAAAAATTGCAAGATTAAAGAAAATAGGAGTTCCCCCAATTTTTCAAAATCAATGCTTGACACTTTCTAAATCCTCTATCATATACCTTAACAATAGGTTATGTCCAATCAGGCAGGATTTTTGGGGGAACTCCTGGTTATTTTCTGTATCATTCTTTGTATTGGTTCTAAATGATCAAGTGAAAAAAAGAACGGATATATAAACTCTTGCCCTGTTATAAAAAGGTAAGTATAATTTCTTTGTGAAAAATATATTTAAGCTTATTCATAAAGACAAACAGTATAAACAGATAGCAGGTGATCTGGCATCGGGAAAGGATTGTCATATTCAAGGATTATGGGGCTCGTCGGCTGCTTTTTTAATTGCCAGCCTGGCAAATGATAAGAAGCTTTCCGGAAATGGAGAAATACTCTTCGTAACATCAGGTATAGATGAGGCGGAAGAGATTTTTGAGGATTTGAACGTTTTTCTCCCCGGCAGCGCTATCTTCTTTCCAGTCTCAGAGGATGCGATCTCTGTCGAATCGCAGCCTGACAATAACACTTATGTACAACAGATTAATGTTTTATATAAGCTGTTAACAGGTAATGGCAAATCTGCCAACAATATTGTAATAGCCCCAATCCAGTCGCTCTTACAACATGTGCCGCCGCCCGCTGCAATAGAAAAAAATATTCTTACAATCAGGACGGGACAGGAATACAAACAGGAATTTCTTTTAGACTGGTTGATAAAAGGTGGTTTTAGACGAACAGGCATAGTTGAACTACCCGGAGAATTCAGCTTGAGAGGAGGGATTATAGATATCTTTCCATTTTCTTCCCTGCAGGAACATCAATCATGTAATACTGTAAATAGTGGCGCCGGTGAAACGCCTTACCGCATAGAGTTTTTCGGCGATGAGATTGACTCTATCCGCATGTTTAACTCGGAGACTCAATTGTCAGAGAGAAAAGTAAAAGAATGTAAGATACTTGCCCCGTGTAATACTCCATTACACAGGGGGCTAGGTGTACAGAATGAACAATTAAATATACCTGTCCAATCAAAAGCGTCAGGACAGAAAGTCAGTCATGGCTCTCTCATTGACTATATACCGGAAAATTCGTGGGTTGTTTTTAAGGAATATGAGAATATAGAAAACAGAGCAGAAAGCATAAGCGTTAACTTAGAGTCTCATAGTAAGATATTTTCTCTTAATCATATAATAAAATCGTGCAAAGACTTTAGAAAGATATACCTTTCTAACTTAACACTTAAACGCAGAAATATATTTTCGTTTAATATAAAAGCCCTGGATTATTTTGACCATGATGTTGGTAATTCGATTAAAAAGATCGAGGAAATAAAAGCTTCTCATAAAAATACCATAATCTTTTGCAGCAACCAGGCCGAAGAGCAGAGACTAATCGAACTGCTATCAGATATTAATCTACAATCGGTTCCACATAAGACTGCATCAAAGAGAACTACTAATAAAATTGCAGGCAAACGTTTACCCTTAAATCACACAGAGTGTCAAACCGGACATCTCAACCATGGTTTTTTGTTTGAAGATATCTCCATGGCATTTCTTACACATCATGAAATATTCCAACGTTACAGACTGAGGCGGGAACCGAAAAAATTAATACCGGCAAAAGCTATCGATTCTTTTCTTGATGTAAGAGAGGGAGATTATGTGGTGCACATCAGTCACGGTATTGCAAGGTTCCTGGGTATGCAGATGCTTAACAATGATAATGAGTCCGGCAGTTATGGTGAATTCCTTGTACTCGAATTCGATGAAGGCGCAAAGGTTTATGTGCCTGCCACAAAGATTGAGTTAGTACAGAAATACGTATGCGGTTCAGAACACAAGCCAAAACTCAGCAAGCTAGGCAAACGAACATGGGAAAGAAAAAAACAGATGGCAGAAGAGGCCGTTCGGGATGTGGCAAGTGAACTCCTATCCATGCAGGCAATCAGAGAGGCAAAACGTGGCATCGCTTATCCGAAAGACTCTGAATGGCAGAGAAAGTTTGAGTCAGAATTCATATACCAGGAAACTGAGGATCAACTACAGGTAGCCAGAGAACTAAAGAATGATATGGAATCATTTAAACCTATGGACAGGCTTATATGCGGAGATGTGGGATATGGCAAGACTGAGATTGCGATCAGGGCTTCATTTAAAGCCGTAATGTATGGAAAGCAGGTAGCCGTCCTGGTACCGACGACTTTACTGGCACAACAGCATTATAGAACCTTTACTGAAAGGATGGCAGACTATCCCATTAATATTGATGTATTAAGCAGATTTAAGACCAGAAAAGAACAAAGGGAAATATTGGAGAATTTAAAAGAGGGAAAGGTAGACATTGTTATTGGAACTCACCGGTTGATTCAGAAAGATGTTACATTTAAAGATATCGGGCTGATAGTAATAGATGAAGAACAGAGGTTTGGTGTAGAACATAAAGAAAAACTAAAGAAGTTTAGAGAATCAGTCGACGTCCTCACGTTAACGGCAACACCAATCCCGCGTACCCTGCATTTATCTCTCCTGGGCATAAAGGATGTATCGTCTCTTAACACTCCGCCACAGGACAGGCAATCCATACAGACAAATTTATTGCGTTTTGACAGTGATGTAATAAGGAGTGCAATAATTCATGAATTAAATCGTGATGGACAAATCTACTTTGTACACAATCGTGTAAAAAACATAAATCATATTGCTGATACTATTGCGAAGATCGTCCCGGAAGCGAGGATTACTGTCGCCCATGGGCAAATGCCGGAAAGAATCCTGGAGAAAAAAACGGCAGATTTTGTTAACGGCAAATCTGACATTCTTGTATCAACAACGATTATAGAATCCGGTCTTGATATTCCAAATGTAAACACTATATTTATTAATCAGGCGGATATGTTTGGTTTGGCGGATTTGCATCAGTTGCGTGGCAGGGTGGGACGTTACAAACACCGTGCTTATGCCTACCTTTTGTTACCAAAAAACAGGCCGGTTACACCGGAAGCGGAGAAAAGATTAAAGGCCATTATTGATTTCTCAGAACTTGGCTCAGGTTTTAAGATTGCGATGCGGGATCTTGAGATCAGGGGAACAGGAAATATTTTAGGTATAGAACAACACGGACATATAGAAGCGGTCGGTTATGAAATGTTTTGCAGACTGCTTGAAATCGTAATTCGTAAGGCGAAGAATGAACCAATTCCGGATTACAACGATGTCCACATAAACTTAAACCTGAAGTCGTATCTCCCTGACGACTACATACCTGACATGAAGCTGAAAATAGAAATATACAGGAAGATAAACCGTTTATCTTCTAAGGGTGAGATAGAGAAAATGGGGAAAGAGCTTGCTGATAGATTCGGCCCGATACCTGAACAGGTTAAAAATCTGTTATTAGAAAGTGAAGTAAGGATTGCGGCACAAGCTTCTAATATACGATCACTCGTGAGAACAAACGGTACTATTGTATTTCAAATCGAAAATTTGGAGAAAACAGAACAACTCTTTAGAAATGCAAAAAAACTGGTAAAGGTAGTTGATGGTAACGAGTTGCATCTTACTTTGCCCGGAAAGAAGATGCTACCTCATGATTCAGCAGACTTTGTGATGAATTTGTTAAATGCAAAATCCTAGTTTGATCCTGATGTTTAGATTTCCTCTTGATTTTGATAATTACTTGGGTATTATAAACCTTGGAATATCTACCGTCTACAATATTTCATACCATACATAAATACCATCAGATTTATAGAATAAATGTAAAAAAATGTACGTGATGAAATAAAAATCGAAAAATTATAGTTCTAGCCCGACTTTCGCTATTCGCCTCTGATTTCAACAAATTTTAAAGTTTTCAAAAACATAAGTACTTGTAAACAAAGGATCCAATTTATTAAAAAGGTCCAAAATACCCTAAAACCTTGTGTAGTGTAGTAGACTTTTAAGGTGTTTTCGTTAATTTATAAGGACTTAGCTCATCAAAACTCCTCTAATAGCGAAAGCCGGGTTAAGAATCGGTGAATAAACCCTGGAAAATGCAGATAAAATTACAAAGTGGCTTAATGACTAAGAACAAATCCACCAATACAATAATGGGATAATAAATAAAGGTAGATTCGCTATCGCTAAATCCACCGTACAAGGCCAAGTTTAGCGTTAGACACTAAAACTTTTGTCAATGTTTAAATGTAGTATTCCTGGATCGACTTGACATCCAATTCTCCACTTGACATGGACTTGATAGCGCTCTCTGCGGCTATGGCACCCTGTACAGTTGTAAAATAGGGAATGCCGGATACTATTGCGTATCGTCGTATATTATAAGATTCCTCCTGGGAAATCTTTCCATCGGATGTGTTGATTACCATCTGGATGTCATTGTTCTTTAAGTGATCTATTACGTTAGGACGTCCTTCATATTCTTTAAGGACGGTAGTAACAGGA
>JBHHYW010000178.1:0-5898 GCA_046757745.1 Candidatus Scalindua sp. | reverse complement strand
ATCTTGATGATGGGATTCATACATATAACGAGCAATTATTGCATGATGCAAAAAAGATTTTCCTTCAACTGATCAAGGAGAATCCTTCTGATTATATTTATGTTCATCATGTTGCGTTGATTTACCTTGGACTTTGTGACCTGAAGAACTTTGAAATTGCAAAGTGTTCAGTAAAGAAAAAAAAGAAAGCTCTGAAAGCTGAAAGAGTTGCTATCGCAGAGGAGGGAATACCATACGCTGATAAATCTATTGCACTCAAGAGTGATTTTTCAGATTCACACCGGGTTAGGGGCGCTCTTATATCAAACAGGATATCCGGAATGTTTTCAGGGATGAAGAATGGGAGTCTGGCAGAGGGGGAAATAAATATGGCGCTGCAGATTGACAATAACAATGCCATGGCTCATATAGAGAATGCAAGGAAGTTTATTAACAAACCCGGACTGATAGGAGGGGATATTAATAAAGGAATCGAAATCCTTAATAATGTTATAAAGGACAACCCTAAATTGGAAAAAGGGTATATAAATTTAGGTATTGCGTACCAGGAAAATGGCGAAGTAGAAAAGGCCGTAAATACATTTAAGCACCTACTGGAAATTAATCCCGACAATCCGGAAGCCAGATATTTTCTGGATCAACTTATGCTTTCAGAATAGAGGTAGGGGCGAACGGCCGTTCGCCCCTACATATTTAATTAAATATGCAAAACAAAGAATCTTATATCGGCCCAAAAGAAATCATTCGTAAAAAGAACGAATACATGATTCCCTGCGTTTACCACTTTTATAAAGAACCTATGCAGATCGTAAAGGGAGAAGGGCAGTATCTCTTTGACCATCAGGACAAAAGATATCTGGATTTCTATGGTGGTGTTTCAGTGTTAAATGCCGGGCATTGTCATCCTGAGATTGTGGACAAGATATGCGGGCAGGTGAAAACACTTCAGCACACTACAACCATATATTTGACTCAGCCGATAGTCGATCTAGCCGAGAGTCTTGCACAGATTACTCCTGAAAACCTGAAGAAAAGTTTCTTTTGTGCAAGCGGGTCTGAGGCAAACGAGGGAGCATTGCTGCTTGCTCAAATATATACGGGGAAACATGAGTTTCTTTCTCTCTATAATGGCCTGCATGGCAGAACGAAATTGACAATGAGCATAACGGGACTGAAATTCTGGAGAACAGATACTAACCCAGTTGGAGGTATAAGTTTCGTTCCTAACGCTTATTGTTACCGCTGTACTTTTAATCTTAAATATCCTGACTGCAATATTGAATGTGCAAAACAGATAGAGAAGGTTATAGAAACATCCACATCAGGAGAGATTGCGGCATTTATTGCCGAGCCTATTCAGGGTAATGGAGGCATTATTACGCCGCCTGATGAGTACTTTAAAGTGGTGCGAGAGATTCTGGATAAGTATGGAATATTATTAATAACTGATGAAGTACAGACGGGTTTTGGCAGGACAGGCAAGATGTTTGCAATTGAACATTCAGGTGTTGAGCCGGATATTATGACATTTGCCAAGGCAATATCCAATGGGACTCCTGTTGGCGGTTTTATAACCTCAGATAAAATTGCGGCATCGTACCAAAGGCCGGGTGCATCTACATTTGGTGGTAATCCGGTTACGAGCGTGTCCGCATTAGCTACCCTGGACGTAATAAACAAATATAGTCTGATAGTTAATGCAAAAAACATGGGGGCATACCTCAAAGAGAAGTTGAAAGAACTCCATGAAAAATATTCTTTAATTGGCGATGTAAGGGGAAAGGGATTGATGTTGGGGGCGGAGCTTGTTGATCGTGGCAAAGAACCTGCTGTACAGAAGACAGACATAATTCTGGAATACATGAAAGATAGGGGGGTTCTCATTGGAAAAACAGGCGTTGACCGCAATGTTCTGGCGTTTCAACCTTCTCTGATAATAACTGAAGATAATATTGACGAATTAGTTGATGTGCTTGACGGTGCATTGAGTTATATTGAGAAGCAACAAAAAATAGGGTTACAAGATATTCGTAAGCTAAATTGAGCGATTTTGTAGCCGCAACCTTGAGGTTGCGAAACTTACGTAAACCTATCAAGTGATGAACAACGCAGGCTAGAGCCAGCGGCTATAATGGTATACAATATAAAATCGCTCAATTTAGAAACAAACCTGCATTCATGGAATCTCGCCAGTGCGGACGAGTACGCCTCTCGAAAGAGAGGTTTGGCCCCTCGTTTTCACGTGGAATCCAGGATCTTGATACATGGTCATCTACAATAATGGTTATGAATAAAACTTACAAAGAAAATACAAACTTACATGGTATTTATAATTGGCTTGAGGAACGATTTCAGTTAAGAGAAATAATTGAAAAAAATGTAACAAAAAAGTTGATACCAAAGGGAATTAGCTGGTTTCGCTGTATGGGGGGATTTGCGTTGATTGCATTCTTAATGCAAGTCGGTACGGGTATATTTTTAGTCTTTCATTACGTACCTTCTGCTAGTGAGGCATTTAACAGTGTGCAGTACATAAGACATGCGCTCCCATATGGATGGTTGATACAGAAGGTTCATGCAGTGGCTCCATACTTTATGATAGTCCCGTTATTTATACACATGATTAGGATATTGTTTAAAGGTCTCTACAAAAATCCACGGGAACTGCATTGGGTATCAGGCGCATCACTGTTGGTGTTAACGTTGGTTATATGTTATACCGGTACTTGTCTTCCCGCTAACAGCCTGTCTTACTGGGGTATAAGTTCTGTTGGTGGTGAGGTTGCAATGCCGACTATGGTGACTGATCATATTGTGGGCGCCTATAATGATGGCGGAATAGTTTCAAACCGTAGTTTTGTCGTTGTATATGCATTGCATATTGCTTGTATACCAATAATAATGTGTATTATAATGGGGTTTCATTTCTTAATGATACGCAGAACAGGTGTTTCGGAACCGCTTTAATTTAATGATTTTGGAAATTCATTCGGATGCAGATTTTAAGGATTAAGAATGTTCAGAAGAGAAAAACTGAATTTAATAAAGATTTTTATCTGCGTTAATCTGCGAAAATCAGTGTCCAATTTAACACATGGCAGACCTTAGTAAAGGAAGAAGTGAAGAAGAACTGGAGGCTTTTTATCCTAACGAGATACTCAGGCACACTTTATTGACATTTCTTTTTATAAGTGCTGTTATGCTTGGGGTATTGTTTCTTCCCGAATCCTTTCAGAAGTCAACTGATGAATTTGCTTCGTTTCAAACCAGGCCCCCGTGGTTTTTGCTCCCATTCTATCACTGTTCCAGTTTAATTAATAATAGAGTTTGGCATGTTGCCATTCTCGTAATTTATGCAATAGTCTTTATCAACATTCCCTTTCTGGATAGAAATCCTGAAAGGAGTTTATGGAAGAAGCCTATATTCTTTTCCATAGTCATTATTAACATATTAATGATTTTTGCATTATGTTTAACTAAATATCTTAAATAATGATGGGTTTTAAACGTTTGAGTATAAAGTCATTTCCACTCGTGTTCGGTATGGTAGTTCTAGTTGTCATTGTCGTTATGTCTGCGGGTTGCGAATTATATCAAAAGATATCCATGAAGATGAATTTGGAGCCCGAACTTGTCAAAAGGGGTGAGGATTCTCCAGATTCGAAGAAATGTGGTGATTGCCATAATGATATATATGAAGAGTGGACAAATTCTCGGCATGCGAAGAGCTATACTAATGAGGAGTTCAAAATGTCTACAAATGATTATGAATTTAAGTTCTGTTTGGGCTGTCACATTCCTGAGACAATTTTTACCACCGGTGTGACAGATACTTCATCTGAAGGATATGTAAAGAAAGAAATAAAACCAAGGTCTCATAATCTGGATGAAGGTGTTAATTGTCATAGTTGCCATCTCACAACAGATTGCATTCTTGCAGGTCCTCATTCCGGGATGGGACCACACCCAATAGAAAAGAAAGAAGAGTTTTACCGTACGAGTGACTTTTGTGGTAGGTGTCATATCGACATATTCAAGGAATATATGATGTATGCTGTCAACGGTAAGGAAAAAACATGTCAGGATTGCCACATGCCTGCTATAAAACGCAAGTTGATACAGGTTGAACCGTGGCAGAAGATACACATACGTAGGGAGGGAAAAGCACACACATTTTCCAGTTCAGATGCCTTAAAGAACAATAAAGATTTCATAGAATTAACTTTTACTGAATTGAAAGAAAATGAAGAACAAATTAAAGGTAATGTAGAAATCCTGAATTCTAAGGTAAACCACTCCATCCCTACCGGAAAATATGGGTATAGAGAGGTTCTTTTGTTGATCAATCTCAAGGATAATTTTGGAAGGGTAATCAAGTCCAGGCAAGAGAGTATGTTTATTGATATGGGCACTCAACTGAAACCGGGGGAGAAGAAGATTTACAGCTTTGAGTTTGATATCGATAATGAGAATGGCGTGAAAGAGTTAGAGGCTGTTCTTTTCAAGACGAATTTTAATAGAACAAAGAAAACACTGCTTGCAAAGGTGGAGTTGGGATTGGGTACACCGCAGAAAGATTGAGGAATTGAAGAATTCAGGAATTCCTGTCTGCCGACAGGCAGGAAAGAAATGAAGGATTGAGGAATTCATGAACTTGCCATAAACTGTTCCTAATTCCTCAATACCTAAATTCCTTAATGTCCGCGCTGTATAACTCCGTGAACATCTGTGGCAAAACACATATTATGCTGAAGAGTATTAGAAAAAGAGATAGAAAGAGTGTCAAAATACTGGTCATAGTAACAGCCATCTCTTTCATATGTTGTATTACGTTGATTATGGTGGCTGCGCAAAAGCCGGACTCTCCCGAATTCTGCGCAAGATGTCACAGTATGGAGCCGTCTTATAATTCATGGAAGGAAACCGTCTTTTGTAACGCGGGATGTCTGGATTGTCACGCACACGACAACAGCGGCAGAACATTGTCAGTTGAAATTCAGGATAGTAACTGTACAAACACAGGCTGTCATCCTGTTGAAGAGCTTACGTCCCAATTATCAGCATACAAAGAGGTATTTATCTTTAATCACAAAACACACCTGAAAGAGTATCCGACTTCTCTAAAGTTGAGATGTACCGGATGCCATTCGTACATGAACGGTGAAGTGCGTGAAGGCGAGAAATCAAGACATTTTGGTATAGATGAGGATGCGTGTTTTGTCTGCCATTTCATAAAAGGTGAAAAGTCTTTATTTACCACAAATGATAAGAAGAAAGTTGATGACTGTTCGTTGTGCCATAAGGACGTACAGACAAAGATTATGATTTATGAGAAGGAGTTTGACCATTTAAAATTTGAGAAAGAACTGAAAGTAGAATGTACAAACTGTCATTTTGAGACTATCCATAGAGGCAATAATGTTGGAATGAAGAATTGCTACTATTGCCATACAAAGATTCCTGAGAAATATAAGGGTGCAGACAGAATGCACAATGATCACGTGGCAGAACACAAGGTCTCATGCTCTCCGTGTCATGATGAAATTTCCCATAAGTGGGGAGATGAGTACGTTCACAATATCCTGCATCTGAGGGATATTGAGGCAAAAGATAAGAATCTTCTGAGTGTTTCAGGCATGACCAGGGTTGCAGGATCAGGTGATGTTACTATTAATGCGAAAGATGAAGAACTTATTCTTGAGAAAAAGCCTTATTTATTGCAAAGAGAAATATATGCAGGTAGTGGCGGCAGGGGAGTAGAGAGAAGTCCTGACCCGATGTATCTTGCTACAGTTAATTGCACCGCATGTCACAAAGGCAAAGATCTGGCCGTAGATCCGAAAATATGTAATACCTGCCATGAGAAGGGATTTGACAAAACAATGGCAGAGCAGAAAA
>JBHHYW010000177.1:0-5912 GCA_046757745.1 Candidatus Scalindua sp. | reverse complement strand
TTAAGTATAGCTTATTTAGATTGAAAAATATCCGTTTCCGTCTGAAGCAAAACAGACTCTTATAAATACGAAATCGGTTCCATTGAAAGGCGGGTAAACAGCCGACATGGCGAAAAGATCTCAAACGCACGCTTTTCCACATTTACAGGCGATAATGTTACACTCAAAAATTTCAAAGACAAGTCAGACAGATATACAAACCATGTGGTTTCAGTGCATGGCGCATTTATTCCTGACGCTCCAATGAAATCCTACTTCCTTTTTCTTGATGACAAAGGCGATGAATCCAAGTACACGCTTGAAGACATGATCGGGGATGAAGAATTAATCTTTAAAAATAGCCATCTGTTCTGGGCAGGGGCATGTAAGTTGGGTATGTCTGCTGCTACGGATGGAAAAGATATAATCGGCCTTGTGAGGACATTAATGCAGAAGGGTATTCCGTCAGTCGTTATGGGATTGACAAATCTCGATGACACAGCAACTGCTCTATTGCTTGACAATTTTTGCCGGGTATATGACGGCAAGAACAAGGCAAACGGTTTAAGCGAGGCTGTCCGGCAGTTGCGAAAATGTACCCTTGGTGACCTTGCCAAAAAGACCGGTGTTAGTATTGATAAGCTTAAACATGATTTCAACGCGCAAAGTGATGAATTTATATTCGACAATCCATATTTCTGGATGCCGTTCGTTCTATATGAAGATTTTAGATAGCAGTTGGCAGTTGACAATTAAGTTATTAAATATTCATCTAAGTATTCTATAGTCTCACCATATTTTGATTTAGCTCTTTCTAAAGTGTTAGAAAAACCTATCAATGTGATTTTGTCCGGTACTTCAAAGCTGGCGCCTCCATCCACAGCTACATGATGACTGCGATATATATTAAACGAATGTTGCTTTCCCAAGGTCAACAATGTTACAGGGTTGGGAATGCCTGCCCCCTGAATATGTTTGAAAATTTCTCGAACACATTTTTTGTCAATACTATTTGTTTCTTCATTAACAGTAATATTATTGATTACTTTGGCTAACTCTGCTTGTTTAACATGGACATTGCCTTTGTTTAGAAAACAATATGTATAAGCTCCATGTTCTGCAACTTTTAATTCAAATGATTTTTCATCAGGAAAGCAGGATGCCCAAAGATCATAGAGGTATATCTTACTGTCATGGTCTTCTTGCTGAGTCCTTAAAGCATGGGCGATAAAACGTCCGGAATGGCACGAGTCTATAATAAAATCCATCTGTAAACGATCTCCCTGGTAGTAACACTTTACCTGGTTGTAAATTTCCTCTGCGTTTAACATTCCATTACTCAGATACATGGCGCCATAGTCAATGTGCCCATGCCCCGCAAAATAAATAACCAGTGCATACTGGGAGGAGGTCTTTTCTATTTGATTTATTTTTACTATAATTTCTTCAAGACTTTCGTTTACATCGCCAACTGAAGGATTTATAAGCTTACGATTTTCGATACAATTCTCTTTGTCCTTGAAATGTGACCAGATTTTTTCAACATCATTTTTTACACGCAATAGTGTTGCATGCTCTCTTGTCATGACATCATCATTAATACCCCTTATCCAATTTCCGCAAGATTCATTGGGCCCTTCATGGCAAATACCAAGAAAAGCATATTTAGCATATTCATCCATAATACTAACTGTTTAATGATTTCACTATTTTAACTAAGTAAGTAATAGCACAAGGGTCTATACCCTTTGCATTATATATAATTAAAAGGTAAAAAGAGTATGCAACTGTTAATCCGTGTCAGGAGCGCCCTGACTGACAACGGCATTCATTATTTCCCGGCCTTGTACAGCATCAAAAGAAGATATTCTCTCAAGTATCTGAAGTTTTATAAAAAAGATAACAAGCCTCTCTAAATCAAAATAATGTTCGAATTCAAGCGCATCGAGATACCGCCACCTTGCTCTGTTAAGAATCTCTTCCGCCATAAGAGGAGAATCCGCATTGAAGGCTTTCTCTGCAAGAAGCGCCTGAGAATGATCAACTATTTCATCTTTTATAAATTCATCAGGTTCAAGACCCAAACTTTCTGCCCTTAACCTGACAAGTGCGTTTCTTATACCTCTCTCCCACTTGAAAAAACGTCTTATGACATCTAAAGACACTTCATTTTCCCCGGCATCGAATAAGCTTACGGACTCAAGTATGTCAAAGTCAGTTTTCTTTAAATATTTCTGGCAGTCAGCAAGGAAGTTGTCTTTCCGGATAGGAAGTTCTTCACTTAAGGAAAGGTGAGGCAATGATGTGATAACATAGTAGTACTGTTCCTTCATTAATTTTTTGGTAACTGTTTAGTTTACTGTAGGGGCGTATTGCAATACGCCCCTACTCCTGTATAGTTTTCCTTTGCGTTCCGGTGAACATTGCCTATTTTGCACTCTTTTTCAGGGAATCCATAAAATTGTAAAACCTTGGATTTAAATATTCAGCAAGCACTTCTGCGATACCTTCGTCTGTAAAATCATAGTAGACATGGCCCCCTTTTATACCTACTCGAAAACCTCCCTCTATATTCGGGTGGGCTTTAAGTTCTATACCAGTCTTTATTTCCTCATTAAGTTTCGACAGAAAACCTTCAAGCAGAGCATTCCTGTCGGATTCACTTAAAAGCAATTCGATATTCAATTCCCCCATCTCATCCTTCTGCCATCCCTCTATAAGTTTAATCAGTACTGTTTCCAGGGTCTTGCCTGACAAAACATTCCGATACTCTCTTTTAATAAGGAAATCAAATATCTCTGTAAGTGACGTCCGTATGCTGAGGATTATGTCCCTTGCTGCCTGCTCAAGAGCAATTTTACTAATACTCTCCTTCTTCTCTATCCCCTCCTCCGCCTCTCTGGTAATTGCCTCAGCATCCTCTCTTGCCTTATCTATAATCTTAGACGCCGTAAGCTCAGCCTCTTTTATAATTTCCTCAGACTTTCTCTCTGCCTCCTCTACCCCTTCAGATTTGATCTTCTGAATGAGATCATTAAGATTTGTCTTTGAGTTTTCTTCAGATTTCATTTATTCTCATTAATTCAAAAATTCAAAGAAGTTAGATTCTTCACTTCATTCTATAAGACTATGGTTATTATTAATATACAATATTCTGTAAATTAATACATTATAAGTAGTTTTTTACAACATGTTTTTCAGCCGTTGCGAGATTTCAATCCACAGAAGTTGCTAATCTAATTAAAAGTTACTTTGATAGTACTCCAAACTTGGAAATCACAGCGGCACCCCGCAATCGGCTGCAAAAGATTGTTATGTGCTCGTATCCATCTCAATTGTGAAAAGACCTTCTTCGTTCCGTGTAATCCAGTCTGGCAATGGATTTTGTTCCCCAACAGCGAAGTGGATTTTGCTGATGATCTCGAATGTAACAGAGACCGTTTTATCCACTGTGAACGAATCGAGTTCATAAACCTTGGATAACTTTTCGTATCCACCAAAGCGTTCAGGAGCAGAGAATGGCGAAGCATGTACGATTGAATCTCTAAATGGTTTGAGAGTCTCCCTGAAGGTCTTTAATGGATCTTCGTCAACGTTCAACGGCTCCTCGCCGTTAGCTACAATACCGGGAATCTTGGTGAGTTTGTCAATAATGCTGGCTTGACCTTCAGTCAGTATTTTCTGCCTTTTATTAGATAATTCTGGAATGTCGTGCTTCTGAACATAAGCCCAAAAAATTCCATTTATGTATGCTTCAACAAGATTGAAGCAGGATAAAATACACATCCTTCGATTGTATGCGCATTCTCTATTGAGTTCCGCAATCTGTTGTCGTTTTTTCTGCTCTTTCGCATCCTTCCAGGATTTGCCGTGAAAGTGTTCTAATTGTTTTTCAAGCTTGATGACGTTATTATTCGCAATAGCCATATCTCTAAAAAGATGCATCTCTGGATATTCCGTCTGTAAGCCCCAAGGTGAAAAAGTAATTGTAGAATGCAAAGGGGCTCCTTTCAAGACTCCTTCTTTTGGTTCTCCATAATCTCTAATGAATTCAAGTAGTGGTAGCCGCCAACTACTATTATGCTTGATTAATGGTTCATACAACTATGCCAAGTCTTCCTGCCGTAGGCTGTTAAAATTTCTCCTGCAAAACTTCGCTACTTCACCTCTTAAGACCTTTCGAATTAATTCCTTTCTTGCTTTGATTTCTTTCCTCGGTTTCTCGATATAAGAGTCGGGAAAGATACGCTCCATCTCACCATCCAATTCACCCAACAAGAGCCGACCAACTTGAGATGCTCTCTCGAATCTTACGATTTCGGCTACCTCACGTTCGCGGCCAATTGTTATTTTAGACATACTTCATATCAAAAGATTATGGTTGGTTTTGCCAACTGACTTTACCGCATAAAGCAGTTACATAGACAAACTCTATTAAGATGTATATTATTTTAAAACATTTTTTCAAGAAGTTCTGGGGGCAGCTATTTCTTCGTTTTTTATTTCTTTGAAATACGAGGAGAAATCGACAATGTCCGACTTGCCATTTTCGAAAGTAATCTTTATTTAAAAAGCGCCCTATGGCACTCGTTCAAGTTGAACGGCTGGTTATGAATTTGTTTAATTTACCCGTTCATCAACTTAAACAAATACGACTTTAAAATCAAAAACGTCCTTAATTGTCTTAAAACCCCTTATATTTTGTGTATACAAAACCGCTCCAATACTTTAGCAGATGTTGCAATTAAACAATCATTTGTAATAGAAGCACATTTCTTTATCGTATAGCCTTTCATGCTTTGAAGTTTTACAATAGCCTCCCCAACTTTATCATAATCTTTTAGACTGGGCGTGATAATTCGATTTAACCGTTTGAAAAAGTTTCTTAATTCATTAACAGCTTTTATTGTCTGTTTTGTATGTGCGCCTGCACGAAGTTCCATTAAAACAATTGAAGACAGATAAATTTGTCCTTCTGAAAGAAAAATATTATTATATAAATCAGAACTTGAAAAACGGTCGATAAAAATGTTTGTATCTATAAGCTTTTTAAGCATATATTTTTTCTATTTTTGTTCCTTTGTACTTGGCAATAATATTTTCAAGCTCAATTTTCCCAGATGCCACGTCCAGGGCTTTTTTCACTGCCTCAGCATTATCTTTAATCCTAAAAAGCTTTTTAACCTTAGCAAGATCACTTTTATTGACCTCAATACTCTCGATTGTTACTAAATTGCCTTTAGACATTTTATTAACACCTCCTCATAAAAAGTTGGGTTTCCATGTTTATTTCATTAAAATCAAATTGATATCATAATTATGACAAATTTTATTAGTAATTTCATCTTTCATATAAACAAATCCTATCCATTTCAATTTTTTTTCTTAAAGATTTTTTACGGATAGAGTCTGCCGTTAAAAGGTCGATGTTGCAATGGAAAGCATCTTCCAAAGAATGTAATAATCCGAAACCCCTTTTAGAATATTCCCTGGGTATTGTATCTTCAAATTCCACGAGAAAATCCATATCACTCGCTTTTCTATAATCCCCTCTCGCAACTGAACCAAATAAGTCCAAGTGTCAAAATCTTTTTCATTTATTTGCCTCAAAAATATAATTAACAAAATTATAAATATACTGTTTTATATAACAACTTAGATGCCAAAATACACGAATATGCAAGATAATTATTTATCATACCATACTGCAAGAGCTTGGTTAGGATTATTTATTATTGTTTTGAGTATGAAACAGAGATAGGTTCATTTAATTGATGGATTCCAAACAGATAAAAGTATGAAAAGCAACTTTACTAGCATATATAGTTTAGAGTTATACCTACTTAATTTTGCAGTTTACATTAGATGATCTTTCAAAATTTCTATTCATACTCCTCAAATAATGATTCGAGATCGTCCTCCTTCCTCAATGA
>JBHHYW010000176.1:0-5988 GCA_046757745.1 Candidatus Scalindua sp. | reverse complement strand
GGAGATATTCAAATCACTTCTGACTCCACAATAACCTGGTTTTCAGAGATTAAGACCACACAATTGACCGAAGGGCATATGGAGGTTTTATGTGAGGGCAATGTATCATTAATACAGGAAGATTCCTTCGATAATTATGAACAGGTTTATCTAAAGCTGATTACTACCTCAGGAGTGGTTTTTGAACCATCTGTAAAAAGCTTTGAAGAAGAAAAGCAATCATCACAATACCTTAGGGGAGAAACAATCAGGGCCAAAGGAATGGAAGAGTTTGCCTCCAAGGAGATATTACAGGGTCCATATCTGGCCGGACAACCGGCAAGTGTTGATGCCGAAGGAGCGGGAGACCTCATTGATATAACGGCAAATGACATTGATTCCTGGGAAGAGGGTGATACGCGTGTAATTGTTGCATTAGGAAATGTTAAGATTAAGAAGGGTGGTGAAACACTGGACGCTGATAACGCAATATTATATATGGATCTGGAAAAAGGCGAGAAAGGCAAGTCGTCAAAACAGACATATAAAGAAATATATGCAGAAGGCAATGTAACCTTGGTACAGGGAAGCGATTTAACAATAGCGGATAAGATCTTTAATAACGTTAAGGAAAACAAAGGGCTTTTTGTTAATAGTACAATTACCCGCATCCTTAAGCCTCCTGTTCTAAAGCAGGCAACTCCTGTTTATATAGCTGGCGAAGAAATTAAGCTTAAGGAGGAGGGACGCTATGAAGTAGAAAACGGACATTTTTCTCTCTGTAGTTATGGACACCCTCACTACCGCTTTAAATTTTCAAAGTTAAGAATTTCAAAATCGGCAAAAAGTTCGATCGCCTCTACAAGAAACAATATATTTTACGTAGGAAAAGTTCCAATAATGTACGTACCATTTTTAAACTTTGATCTGCAAAGTAAGACAAAACGGCTAAAGAGTTGGGATACCGGAACAACTTCGAGATTTGGAAGATTTGTCAATACCAGTTGGGATGTATACGGTTTTGCCTTTGGTGAAAAAATGGCTCCATGGAGCGATTTAATACTATCTCTTGATTACTTACAGTTTAAGGGGCCGAGAGCAGGGGTAGATTTTGAATATGGCAAAGAAAATTTCACTGGATATTTTAACTCGTACTTTATGATAGACAATGATGACACTGGTATTAATGACGTCCCTGTTGATGTCGAGAAAGATATCAGAGGTCATTATTTATGGCGGCACAGGCTAATGCTTTCTCAGATTTTTGGTGATGAATCCGATACTAACGATAATGACAATAACCGCGGCTGGATAGCAGATATGGAGATATCGCAGGTTAGCGACAGGGCGTACTTAAGAGAATTCTTCCAGCAACAATTAAAGACTGAAAAGGAAAGGGAGACTGTATTTTATTTAAGAAAGATTTCGGACAACAAGGGATTTACATTCCTGGCCGAACATCAGTTAAAACCATTCGATAACGAGAGTGATCTACAAAGAATCAAAAGAACAAACACTAAATCTCAGACCGAACAGCAGTTAAGCGCCCACAGCACCCTTGTTGATTCAGAAAGGCTTAGTAGAAGAAACCAGTCTCTACCCAAATTAAAATACCGAATAATTGGAGAACCCTTGTGGGATGGCAAACTAAACCTCACCTCTGAGACAGAGCTGTCATATCAAAACAGGATGTTTGACAGGATTACGCCTTTCAGATCGGAACAACAGTTTCTTGCCCGTGGAGCCCTATTGTCGGCTGAAAGGGTTTTTGACAGGTTGCCGGCCAGGCTCGATCCTAAACAAAATTTCAGGTTTGATACAAACAATATTCTCAATGCACCCTTTCGCATCCTTGGTCAGAATTTTAACCCGTATATTGGAGCCCGTTTTACAGGTTATAGCGAGAGCATTAAAGTGGACACTGATACTGGACGCAATTCAGGGGGTGGCGCCCCACGTGGACGGCTGGCGGTACCTATTGGATTTAATACCACCAGATCACTTTCTCGGACCTATAGTGTCTATAATAAATTTTTGAACATAAACAGGTTGAGACATACCATAACGCCTGAATTACGTTTTGATTTCATCCCTGTAGTTACCCAGGACCCTGAAGAGTTAAACCAATTTGACGGAATAGATGCGCTTGATACCTATTCTTCAATCAGGCTTGGTCTGCGCAACAGGCTCCAGACGAAACGGGGGAAACCGGGGAAAGAGAAATCTGTAGACGTTGCTTATTTTGACATCAGGCTCAATTTTTTTCCAGGCGATTCGGGCCTTAATAGGAAAAAGGATAATTTCATAGAATGGGATTTGAATCTAAATTTAAGTGATAGAGTCTCTTTCTTTTCAGAAGGTAACGAATTTAATCTAGGCAAAAGAGATGATATATCGTCGTTGCAGCGGGTTGATATTCTAAATATGGGCCTTAGTTATAACCATCCAAAATGGGGAAATTTTTCAATTGGGAACAGATTTGCCAGAAACATAATCTCAACTGTTAATTTTTCAGTTTCAAAACAAGTTAATAAAAAGTGGCATGTGCGATTAAACGAACAATTCGCGTTACCGACATCTCCAACCCAATCGGCCAGACTGATCGACCGTATAAAATCTGCGAGAGAAAGTTTATATGCGAGCGCCAATATTCAAAGATTATTCCATGATTGGATTGTCAATATAAGCATAAGTCAGATAGGTACCAGAGCGAATGATAATATAGTCTTTTTTAATATCGTGCCGCGTGGAATAGCAAAGGTAAAAACACAATCTCACCGTCTTTCAGATCTGGGTCTTCTGATTCCGGGATCTGCTGCACGGCAGGAGAAAAAAGCACAGACCAGATAAGATATTAATTTATTTAAACACATCATGAGAAAGGCAGTTTATCCAGGCACGTTTGACCCCGTTACTTATGGCCATCTTGATGTAATTAAACGTGGCAGTAAGATCTTTGATGAACTCATAGTAGCCATTGGCCACAACCCGTTAAAGGATCCTTTGTTCACAATCAACGAACGGATGGATATGATCTCAAACAATACCGGAGGCATAAAAAACACCAGGGTAGATTGTTTTGAAGGGATGTTGACAGACTACATGAAGCAGGTGCAGACGAATGTAATACTTAGAGGTATCAGGACGGTATCTGATTTCGAGCATGAATTTCAGAGAGCGCTTACAAACCGTGTATTAAAAGCTGATATAGAAACAGTTTTCATAATGACGAGCCAGGAATACTCATTCTTAAATTCCAGCCTTATTAAAGAAGCCGTTAGCTTAGGGGGAGATATTTCTATGTTTGTGCCTTCCGATGTAGAAAGACTATTCCAACAAAAATTTGCAAACAAGAAAAGCGCGTATACTTGAAATTCCTCATATGGTAATATATGAACTTATGCAATTCTATTCAGAAATTTCTAAATGCAATTAAACATCCTCGCAATAGGCGACATTGTAGGGCGGCCGGGAAGGAAGATTTTAGAAAAAAAACTTAAGAACTTTATTAAGGAACTAAATATAGATTTCTGCATAGCAAATGCAGAAAACGCAGCAGGCGGCTCTGGAATAACAGTAAATATTGCAAAGAAACTTTTCTCTTATGACATAGATGCAATAACAATGGGTGATCATGTCTGGAAAAGAAAAGAAATCTACGATTCATTGCAATCCGACCAAAGATTACTACGGCCTGCAAATTACTCTCCATTGGCTCATGGCAGAGGATATGTTGTAATCAAAACAAAAGCGGGCTATTGTGTTGGTATAATTAACCTCCTGGGCCGAATATTTATGAAACCGGTAGACTGTCCGTTCAGAGCAGCAGATGCTGCAGTTGCAGAACTTTCAAAACTGACAAACATAATAATCGTAGACATGCATGCCGAAGCAACATCTGAGAAAATAGCCATGGGATGGTATTTAGATGGCAGGGTGAGCGCTGTTGTTGGCACCCATACACATATACAGACATCTGATGAGAAAATCCTGCCTAAAGGAACGGGATACATCACAGATTTAGGAATGACAGGACCACACGAGTCAATCCTGGGAAGGAACATTGACCGTGTATTAAAATCAATTGTAACCCAAGTGCCAGCTCGCTATGATATAGCCGAAAATGACCTACATATAGAAGGAGTAGTCATAACCGTTAACAAGGAAACAGGCAAAGCGGAAGGAATAAAAAGAGTCAGAATTACTGAAAATGACAATTACTAGATTTGTCTATTTCTTAAATTTACATAATACAAACAACCACTATATAAAATGTTTGACAGTTTCCCGGATATTAAAACAGATCAAGAGGAACAGAAACTCTCTTGTAAAGAAAAGATCGAGGAGTTTTTTACTGTTTCTCAAATCACAGGAAAAATTAGAGCCTCCCTGGAATACAATTTCTCTAATATAAGTATCTTAGGTGAAATATCTAATGTGAGGAAGCCTGGCTCCGGGCATGTTTATTTAACACTCAAAGACAAAAGTTCTCAATTACAGGCAGTTGTTTTCAGAAATGTCGCAAACAAAATCAAATTTGAATTAAAAGATGGAATGGAAGTAATATCTTCTGGTTCAGTTACAGTTTATGAACCACGAGGACAATATCAGCTAATAATTAGCAAAATGGAACCAAAGGGGATAGGAGCTCTACAACTTGCCTTCCAACAATTGAAGGAAAAGCTGGAAAAGGAAGGCATGTTTGATCAAACTCATAAAAAGCCCCTCCCGTTCATTCCTCAGAAGATTGGAGTAGTAACGTCGCCAACCGGTGCGGCGATCAAAGACATTCTAAATATTATAGATCGCCGTTTTGCTAACATAGAGATACTCCTTTATCCAGTTAAGGTTCAGGGAAAAGGCGCCGCACAAGAAATTGCCGAGGCAATAACAGGACTAAATACTTTAACCGATATAGACGTAATTATAGCAGGTAGAGGGGGGGGCAGCCTGGAAGACTTATGGGCGTTTAATGAAGAAGTTGTTGCAAGGAGCATATATAATTCCAGGATACCCGTCATCTCTGCTGTCGGACATGAAATTGATTTAACAATAGCGGACCTGGTCGCAGATAAAAGAGCCCTTACCCCTTCCGAGGCAGGGGAACTGGTTGTTCCTCGAAAAGATTTACTCATAGACATGCTGGAAAAACTTAATACGAGGCTATTGCAGTCCCTGACCGGGAAGTTAAGGCTGTCAAGGGAAAGACTCGTTAGAGTTGCGAATAGCTACGCCATGAGGCAACCATATGACAGGTTTCACAGGTGGCAACAAAGGCTGGATGAATTTGCCCAGAGGCTTAATATAAATATCACACATGCGTTAAATACCGAACGTGAAAAATTATCTGGCATTGCGGGTAAACTGGAAAGCTTAAGTCCTTTGAATGTTTTAAGAAGAGGTTATACCATTACCACCAGACTGGATGTCAATAAATCTTTGCGAGAGGTAAAAGGATTAAATAAAGGGGACAAGATTAAAACACATTTTTCTAAGGGCAGCGTTATCTCTACAATCCTTTCCATTGAAAGTTAACTGTTTTGAAACCAGACTTTGAAACATCTCTGAAAGAGCTTGAGAAAATAGTTGAACAGATTGAAACAAGTGATCTGGCATTAGATGAAACACTTGCAAAATACGAAAAGGGTATTAAAATATATAAGCAATGCTATCAAATCCTGGAAAAAGCAGAAAAGAAGATTAATATCTTATTGAAAAATTCAACCGGAGATATCCGTACAGAAGAATTTAAGCTGAAAAAATCCAACGACATGGAATCATCCTCCAATGAAGAATAACAGTAGGAAATATAAATTAGTCTTCAAGACAATAATTAAGGGGAAAAATAAAATTGCCACAAAGAATATTAGAAAAAATTGACTCCCCGAAGGACTTGCAACAACTGGACGCTGAAGATTTGGCAGTTTTGGCACAGGAAATAAGGGAAGTAATACTTGATGTTGTTTCCACAAATCCTGGCCATCTGGCATCAAATCTGGGAGTAGTTGA
>JBHHYW010000175.1:0-6002 GCA_046757745.1 Candidatus Scalindua sp. | reverse complement strand
CCTATTTTCGGCAAATCGCGCAGTATGAAATCTTCAAACTTTACGTTTGTTTTAGCCAGTGAATAAATTATTCTGTTCATCCTGCAGAAGTGCCTCAGCCGCCGGTTGTGTTCTTCCAGGGAAGCTTTGTATTTTTTGAGATTTGCTTCTGATAAGTTTATGTTCATCTTTTTGTTTGTCTCTACATCAACCACCTGCCGTCTTTTTGTCTTTCCAAACGGATTCAACTCATTTGCTCCCAGGATTTGTATGACCTTGATATCAAAATTCTTAAATCTTAAGAAATTAAGCCCCTTGGTATAAATTTCCGGTTTCATCATAAAATCCGATATAACTACAACCGTTCCTCTTCTTCCCTTTACCTCATATATGTATTTTGAAATGTAATTAACAAAATCTAGCTCACCTTGTGGCATAACTTTATTTAAAAAATCTGCTATTACAAAGATATTCTCTTTCTGCTGGAAGAAAGGAGTTCTGTTTTTAGAAACCTTGTCTGTGTCCGCCATTGTTGCCAACCTTACACTGTTCTTACTTGATAAGGCTATATAGCTCAGGGCGATTACAAGATCTTTTGCATACTCAAACTTCTTGTCTTCTTCAGGAAACATCATTGACTTGCTTACATCGAATAAGATGTGAACAGACAATTCCTCTTCTTCCTTGAATGTTTTTACTAATAGTTTATCAAGACGTCCGTAAATATTCCAGTCTATATATCTAAAGTCGTCTCCGGGAATATACTCCTGGTAATCGGCAAATTCAATACTTGTCCCCTTCTTATTAACTGCCTCATAACTGCCCTTCCTGACACCACTATAAGTCTTCTTACACTCAATACAGAGAGATTCGAGTTTTCTTAGAAATTTGGCGTCAAAAATGTTTCCAAGCATAAATTAGCTCCTTTCACTCGCTAATTTATTTTTGTTTTGCTATGCAAAACGTAAACAAAATGCCATTGCAGCCATATAGAATACCAGAACTATAACGTCTGCCTATTGGAGTGAAAGCTAACGAAGTAATCTTTCTGCTAGCGTAGCGGAATGACTTGATAGTTACAAAGACTTCTTGTTTATCAAAGCGATAAGGAATTTTTCAATAAATGTAAAATGAAGGCAACCCTCTTTTTCCCTTCCTGTTATTTAGTTGTTGAAACTAAGGATGCTTATGTTTTCTTTTTTCGCTTATAATAATCTTTATACCGAAAAAGACTACAGCAATGGTTGCTATCGCAAAGAATATGCCTAATTCTGTCATTTTTCCCTCACTTATCTAAAAAGAAAGCAACCAGGAAGGTTGCAACTGAAAAGATTATACCAATTATGAATACCCAACTTGGTATTGGAGTCGGTGAGATGAATTTGCTGAGCACAATCGCTCCAAGAGACCATTTACTAATATCAAAGAGGTATTTGCTGAGGTTTTCGATTTGTCTCTTAGTCATCCGTAGTTATAGTCCTACCACTTGCCGCAAATTAAAACACCAGACCAAAAAGTCCAGAATAGTTATATTAACTCAAATATAAACTATTACAAGGAAAATGTCCAACTATTATAGACACAGAGGGGACTTGCTCTAACGAAATTAGATAGTATTTTACACAAGCCCTCGCATCGTCCAGATTCAAGGACTGTTGAGGCTTTTTTACTTGATCTTAACCACGAAAGGACAGTAATTTTTAATCTAAATTAGTGACTGCCTGTCCGACATGTCTTTTGGCGGAAAAGGCACTAATTTATTTTTCTACTTTTTCTAATATTTTTTCTATAATGTGTTCAGATTTTATATTATCTGCATCAGCCTCAAAATTTAAAAGTATTCTATGATTCAGCGCTGACACAGCAATCTTATCGACATCTTCATAGCTTATATTAGCTCTGTCATCTAAAAGGGCGTTTACCTTTGCCGCCAAAACTATAGCCTGAGCGCCACGAGGGCTTGCCCCAAAAGTTATGTACCGTTCTGCGTAATCTGTAACGTCACCTTCATCAGACTTTGGATTACGTGTGTCTCTGCCGTTTGGGTGAGTTGCCAGTACAATGTTGGTAATATAGTCCTCCACTTTTGACGAAACGAGAACATCTCTTACCAGTTTTCTCATTTCGGCAACTCTTTTTACGGCCGAACTGGGATCAAAAACCGGCTTGATAGTGTAACTTTCATTAGCGGTTGTTAGCTTCAGAATATCTTTCAGTTCGTTAAAGTTTGGGAAAGAAATATTTAATCTGAAGAAAAATCTGTCCATCTGTGCTTCCGGTAACGTATAGGTACCTTCCATCTCTATAGGGTTCTGAGTTGCCATAACGAAGAATGGATCTCTCAATCTATGCGTTTTTCCTCCAACTGTAACCTGCCTTTCCTCCATAGCTTCCAGCATAGCCGATTGTGTCTTTGGTGTAGCACGGTTAATTTCATCTGCAAGAAGGATATTAGTAAAAAGAGGGCCTGCTGAAAATTCAAATTCCTTTCTACCGTCACCCCTTTCTGCAACTATCTGCGTGCCGGTTATGTCTGCCGGCATTAAATCCGGTGTAAATTGTATTCGCTTAAAATCAAAGCCGAGTACTTTACTTAAAGACTTTACAAGCAGAGTCTTCCCCAGGCCCGGAACGCCTTCAAGAAGTATGTGTCCATTTGCAAAGAAAGCTATTAAGATTTTCTTTACAATGTCTCTATTCCCTACTATTACCTTACCAATCTCTTCACTAATGCGGTTAAAATCTCTTTTAAATCTATCTATTTCTTTCTTTATGTCTGCCACATCATCACTTCTATCTTTATTTGGCACTTTTTACTCCTTATCAGAATGGATCCTCTTGATAATATCTTCATACTCTAATGGTATTGAGGTCTTTCTTATTGCATCGTCTTCCGCCTGTTCTTCGCTTAATTTTACCGTGTCATCATAACCTACAGTGGGAAGTTTTCTCCTTTTTGCAGCAACAGGTTCTCCCTTGCCGGTGGATATAGTTTCTCTTGCCGTTCCGAGTTCGTCTTTGACTCCCTCTATTTTCAATTCCATTTTTTCAGCGCCTTCAGGTGTCTCAATCATTTCATGTTTAGAAGAATATAACTGCTCTCCTGGTTTATCTCCACCTGGCACTGCCATTTCACCTATTTCTCCTAATTTCTCTTTTGCCTGCTCCTGGATATTTGTCCCTGTATCTTCATTTTCCTGCTTGTTTGTATTCTCCATACCCTTGATCTCTTCCATAATATCGCTAATATCCATTCCCATTTTCTTTTCCAGAGTAGATATCTGGCCGGACAAACTCGCCATTTGACTTGCAATCTTATTCTTCAGATCAGCGCTGCTTAGCGCTCCACTCTCACTACCACCACTCTTGCGGCCTCCACTCTTATCCTGACCTTGTCCCGCTATTTTTTGCATAGAATCACCGGTTCCTTCAGCAGACTCGCCTTGTCCCTCGTCGCCACTTTTGCCTGCCATTTGTGAAGATGCTTCTTCCCCATCAAGCCCTTTACCTTTATCTCCGCCTGAACCTTGTTCTTCCTGGGAGGCTTTTGACCCTCCAGGTTCTGTACCTGCTTCTTGTCCCTCACCCTTTGCCACCATACCAGCCCCCTCCTTTTGTGAATCTCCCTGACTACCCTGGGTTTTCTGGCCTGATTGCTTCATACCCTCACTTAATTTATCTCCTTTTGCTCCAATTTCCTCAGAAGCGCTTTCCGCCTGCTGCTTTTCCCCCTTTGACAACTTCATCTCTTTTTTATCAGTAGGTGATGGAGATGCCTGCGAACCCGCTTCACCTGCTTTCTTATCCGCCTGTGCTACTTTATCTTTGAGGTCCTTGCCGGATTCCTGTCCCTGACCTTTCTCTTGAGTGTCTGTACCTGCCGCAGTTTGTGAAGAAGCATCTTTACCCCCTGCTGAATCTCCCTGCTTTTTTGCAACCTTATCATCAGCATTCATATCCTGCTGCTGTCCGGCTCCGGATGCATCCTCTTTACCAGGGTCAGAAGGGGTTGCTTGATCCCCGGACTCCTTATCTTTCCCGGAAGCAATTTCAGTACTATCTGCCTTTTGCGAATCTCCCTGACCACTCTGACCCTCCTTGGTTGCTTGCTCAGCACTATCAGTTGGCTTACTACCAGCCTCACCCTTATCAGAAGTGTCTCCCGCCTGCCCTTGTGCCAGTTTATCTTTAAGGTCTTGGCCTGTTCCCTCATCTTGCCCCTTCTCCGGAGTGCCTGTACCTGCCGCCGTTTGTGACGAAGCATCTTTGGTCTCTTTTGAATCTCCCTGTTTATCTGCAACCTTGCTATCTGCTTTTCCCTGATCAGCAGTATCTCCAGTCTGTTGTTTACCTTGCGCTAATTGGTCATTAGTATCCTGGCCAGAACCTTGTTGTCCGGTTTCTGAAGTACTCTCTTTGCCTGAACCAGAAGAGGCTGTTTGCCCACCGGTTTCTTTACCTTTCTCTGGAGTGTCTGTACCTGCCCCCGCTTGTGAAAAAGCACCTTTACCATCAACTCCCTTATCATCTTCGTCAGGACGTGTTATCTTATCTACATATCTACCTTTCTGTGAGACCTGTGTTAGTTCATCTTTAAGATCACGGCTGGATCCCTTTTGCCCTGTTAACGATTCCTTGCCAGCACCTTTCTGTCCTTCACCTGATCCCGACTCCTTACCTTTACCGGATGCAACATTAGTACCACCAGCACCTTGAGATTCTCCTTGTTCACCACCACCTTCTTGTTTTGCTTGTTCAGTACCACTCATTGACTTGCTATCTTTTTTCCCTGTACCGGAAGTATCTCCTGTCTGTTGCTTACCTTGCGCTAATTGGTCATTAGTATCCTGGCTGGAATCCTGTTGTTGAGTGTCTTGTGTATCCTTTTGATCTAAACCGGAAGGTGCAGTCTCAGATTTATCAGCTTGAGAAGTCACCTTACCCGACTCTTCCTGCTGTTGTTCTTGCTGAGATGAGCCGGAAGAATCATTTGAAGCAGTAGACTCTGATTGTTTGCTCTGGCTTGATTTGTCCTTTGATGAATCAGCCTGGTCCTTATCTGATCCACCCATGGGTATACTTGGCGTAGGAAGACTATCATTGTCCTTTGGAGGGAATAAAAGCTTAGCAAGTGTTTGTAATACTTTTGATTCCGGAATCTTGAGTTCTTCCTCCTTTTTTTGCTCCTTCTTTTGACTCTCCGCCTGTTTTTCTTCAGGAGGTTTTCCCTCAGAATCTGATGTATCCTCTGTTTCTGCAGGCTCCTCTTTCTTATCCTCTAATTGTTCTTTATCTGCGACGGCTAATTGTTTTGATTTATCTTCCTTCTCCTGGCTTTCTTGTTGTTCACTACCAGCAAGTTCAGACTTTTCACCTTCACCCTTATCTTCCTGCCCTGGTTTGCCTTCGAGTTGATCCAGTTTAGAGTTAATGTTACTTAGCAAATTTGATATTTGTTCCTGCAGTGGATTAGTTGACTTCTGCTTCTGTTCTTCTTTTTCTACAGATTTCGATAATTGTTCTTTCTTAGTATTGTCTTCCGGCGCCTTTGCCTGTAATTGTGGTTCCTCCTTTTGTTCCTGTTTTTCTTGTTTATTATCAGTTTCCTCAGTCTTCGCCTCTGCAAGTTTTTTATCTTCTTGTCCACCCTGAGGCTCTCTGGTCTTTTCGTCCTCTTGTATCAATTCATCTACTTTCTCAGCCACGGCGTCCTTTTTCTCCTCTTCATCTCTACCGGGAGACTTTTCCGTAGTGTCTTCTATTACTTCTGGCGCCTCAATAACGGTTTCTTTTATGTTTGAAACTATTTGATCAGACTCTTCAGGATACATATAAGGCAGAAGCAGGAGGAGCAGGAATAATACGGACACAGCTACTAGAAACTTTGTTGATCCTGGAAACTTGTGTGGGAGTGTATGTTTGATACTGTCGTCATCAAGTTTGTTTTTTATGTCATATACAAGCAAGCCAAAAAGTTTGTTATCTTCATTCTGTTCAGCATACTCTAAACCGGTAACAAGACG
>JBHHYW010000174.1:0-6104 GCA_046757745.1 Candidatus Scalindua sp. | reverse complement strand
AAATTATTTTTCATAATTTTATTTATGTTTGCTGTACTGGTTCAGCCAACATTCGCTGAGGAAAGCGAGATCGACCTGAAGATAAGCGATCTTGAATCCCGGTATGCGGAAGTTGAAACCGCTCTGAAAGATTTTCAAGATGAAGCAGACCGGCTTGAAAACATCGGCTACGGCGGCCCTGTGCTTCGCAAGGATCTGAAAATTCTCGCTGATAATATCGTCCACCTGAAAAAGGAGCTTGCAAGTCTCGACAATGAGCTCGATCTATTAGCCGAAGGTGGTTTACTGAATATACCGAAGTTTGATATCAGCGCGACTATTAACACACAGGATTAGCTTCCTAAAGGCGGGCAGGTTAGCGGGGGTGATAAGCTGATGTTTAGTGCTATGGTGAAATTTCCGGAACGGGAAGAGCCGGTTATAACAGAGCTTATATGGCAACTATACGCTCCTGATGGAAATGAAAAAACAAAACTTCGAAAACGTATTCAGTTGTTTGAGTCCGGCAAAGAACTGCCTCAAGAGTATGGCCCGATAACAATAAATGCCAGAAATCTCAAAAACGGCGAGTACAAAGTTGCTCTTACACATCGCTTTGTTGAAGAACCTGAGACATATTTTCAGGATATATTTCCTTTCAAACTGTTTGAGGCAATTAGGATCAAAAAAGTTTTAGTAACCGCAGATCCAGAGATCCAGAAGGGACGGAGTATTTTAAGCAAAAAAGGGGGTCAAAAAAGGGGGTCGTCAAAAAAGGGGGTCAATTCTTTATCTTTGATAAATAGTTAAAGGACAAGTAAAATAGAGAACTATGGCAAGACCATTAAGAATAGAATATCCTGGAGCTATATATCATGTAACCTGTCGAGGTAATGAAAGAAAAGAAATATTCAGAAACAATAGTGATAGAAAGAGTTTTCTAGAAAAGCTTGTGATTTCTCAAGAAATTTATAATGTAAAAACATTCAGTTATGTTTTGATGAATAATCATTTTCACATTATGTTAAAAACGGCATTAGGAAACCTTGGCGAGTTTATGCGGCATTTTAATATCAGCTATACAAGCTATTTCAACAGAATACATAAAAGAAGTGGGCATCTTTATCAGGGACGATATAAGAGTATGTTAATAGATAGCGAAAATTATTTGTCAATGGTATCAAGATATATTCACCTTAACCCTGTACGAACAATGGCAATGAGTGAAAAATCAGGGCAAGAGAGACTGGGCTATTTAATGAAATATAAATGGAGCAGTTTTCCTGGATTTATCAATAAAAGATGGATGGAAGAATTTGTAAACTATGAACCAGTGTTACTGGATTATGGCGGAGTTAATCAAAGCGGGAGGAAGGAGTACAAGAAGCAGATATACTTAGATATTACGGATGGACTTGAGTTAAAGGATAAAATATTGGAACAGTATATATTGGGTAGTGAGAGATTTGTAGAATGGCTGAAAAAGAATATTTTAAAAGGGAGACATGACAGGGAATGTCCGACTTTAGGAAAGTTACAGAAATATAGAGCCAGGGAGGATATAATCAATGCTATAGAAAAAGAAACTGGAAGCAGTATATCCGCAATAAAAGAAGAGAGAGGGATTTTGAGGCAAATCGCTATGGACTTGTTATATAGGTTCGGTGGACTCAAAGGACGAGAAATAGGAGATATGTTTGATATAGACTATAGTACCGTAAGTGTGGGTAGAAGGAGGTTGAGATACAAAATTCAGAAAGATAATGATTTCAAAAGACTTCTATCTCGTATAGAAGCAAATCTGTCAAAGATAAAGAATTGACCCCACTGTACCTTTGACCCCACTGTACCTGCCACTGTACCAAAGTGGTGTATTACCTTGTTAACAATTTATTTTTTCGTACAATGTTTCAGGCGCAATATCGGCTCCGTTTGGCCAGGATATTGTTCCTCCATCTATAGTTGCTTTTTTAAAGAAATCTTTGTTTTTTAGCGGAGCAAATATAGGGCCTTTATCTGCATATTCCGATAAATCAATGCTTCCGGCGACACCATTATCAAATACTACATAAAAGGTATAACCATCTTGATAGTCAATCCTTACTATATCATTCATGTCCCACATAACTTTACTCTCACGTGAGTGGTTCAATTTTCTTAACCTCCCGGCTTTCTCTTGCTAATTCCCAATCCTCTTCAAGTTCTGATGCATGGAGATCAACCCATTCACGTACAAGTTTAGTTGCCGTCCTTGAAGAAAGACTGCCTTTGATTATGTTTCCATTAAAATCAAACACTGCTTTTTTTCCTGAGTATTCAGCATGAAAATGAGGTGGATTATGTTCATCATAAAACATCCTGATTATGATTCCAAAGAATCTAGATATTTCTGGCACTAATACAGTCTCCCCATTGATTTCTGAAAAAGATATTCTATTTCATTTCCGTATAATAACGGATTTTATAATATATATAAATTGTTTCAAGTGTATTCTTAGTTAATCGCCCAACCTGATCGAACCCTTCGATAACAGGCTCAGGGCAGGCTTTCAATTATTGGTATAAAGATATAGGAGGCAGGCCTCTCTTTCGAGAGGATTCCAATTCTGGAGCCCTATCGAAAGAGAGGTAGTTTGAGTGAAAGCATGTATAAACAAAATACTTGACACTTCCTTATGGCGGTTTATGATATATTTTAAGCCTGAAACAGGTGAATAATTAGTTACTTAATAAAATTCTTTTGACCAGTTTTGGCAAAAAATTTATTAATAAAGCTTTTCATGATGCCTGATAAGCACCAAATAACAAATTCCAAATAGCAAACAAATACCAATAAACAAACACAAAATTCTTACCCTGTTAAATTATTTGGATGAGGTTTTTGCAACAACTTTCAAAAGTTGCATTTTCCATAAAGACCAATTAAAATACAAAGAAATATTTAACAGGGCGAGCAAACGGTTCGACTGTGCTCGCCGAAGTCTAGTTTTGGTCATTCGGGCATTGTGATTTAAAATTTGTTTGGGATTTGTTATTTATTAGCTCCTGTTTGGTTCAGGCTCGACCAAGTTTAGGTAAAACAAGAAAATATTAAGAATTTTACGGTGCGTATAGCGTTTACGTGCTTAATCATTAGAATGGAGGTATGACTTGGCTTCACAGAAAGAAAATTCAAAACAGAAATCTGGTACATCAAAGGTGTCTAAGAAAAAGCGTAAGTCATCATCATGGATGACTTCACTTAGATTTAGATGGATATCCCAGATTTCGTTTTTTATTTTAACAATATATGTAGGATGGATGTTTTATCTGTTTGTGAGATATTGTGAAACCGGTGGAGTTACTGTTTATGTGACCAGGCCGCCGGGGGTAGAGGCATTTTTGCCTATTGGCGACTTTATGGGGCTTAAGTATTTTCTTGGTACCGGAAATATAGACCCCTTGCATCCGGCAGGCTTTATCATATTTGCCTCTATACTGGTAACATCAATTCTTTTTCAAAGGGGCTTTTGCAGCTGGATATGCCCGGTTGGTACAATATCGGAATGGGCATGGAGGTTTGGGGATTTGATAAAATCTAAATTTAATAAAGGGGTTAGATACTGGTTAGAGGCGTTTCCGGTAAAACTTACATGTGGTCTCAGCATGATTTCGACTCCTATTGTAGCCTTGCTGCTCCTTGATATGATAAGTTTTGCCTCATTTAAATCTCCAAACATGAAGTTTATCTTTCCCCTTATGATTGTTGCCATTATCATACCTTTTGCCATGCCCAGGAAAATATGGCCTGCCCGTGTGGAAGATTCTATTGCGCGAGCATGGAAATATACACTCCTGGCTTTTTTTGCCGTTAATATCGTGATCAAGATGCCGGCTGAACAGATTGGATTGATTATTGCCAAAGCTCCATATATGAAAGTTGCGGATATAAAGATGATGAAGTTTTTTCTTACTCTTTCCATGCTTGCGATAATTATTTTGTCTGTAATATTTATTTTTTCTGTTTTCAACAAGAATTACTGGTGCAGGTATTTTTGTCCTTATGGTGCTTTGATAGGTATCCTGGGATGGGCAAGTGCAATTAGAATAGTTAGAAACAAAAAGACATGTATTGATTGCAGTAAGTGCACAGTTGCCTGTCCGGTTTATATAGAAGTTGAGAAAAAGAGTATTGTTTATGATGTAGAATGTCTGGGTTGCTATGATTGTGTTGATTCGTGTCCCGTAGATGGAGCGCTTGATATGAAACTTCTGGGATTTGGCAGGAAGATACATTATGCTGTATATGCGGGTTTAGTTGTGGGTTTATTCGTAGTCTTCATGAATACGGCGCGAGTTACAGGATACTGGCATAATAACGTGTCAGTACAGGAGTACACGGAATTGGTCCGGGATCTGGATAATCCGAGATTTAAACATCAGCAGGGGAAATTTGAGCTAGAAGAGTAATTTGTTATTATACGATGACTGCAACGTGCTGTTCGCTTATGTTAAACAAAAACAACATTTTTCATGATTTGATAGTGGAAGTGAGGGCATTAACAGAGTCTCACGACCCCAGCCTGCTTTTTGAGGATCTCCTTACAGATTCGCTTGATGGTGAATATCATTTTACGACATCAAAGAAAACATTATTTATGATGAGTCGGGTTATCGAGGATTCGTTGAGGATACATAAAAAAAGATGTACATTATATTCCGGATTTCAGGAACTAAGCAGATTTAAGGAACACAGTGAAAGATATGCAAAATTAGCGGGCTATGCTGATCAAATATTCATTATAGGCATTGCAGACTCACCTATTGAAAAGGTCGCTGACAACGTTCATATTCTGACAATAAATGCGGACATAATTCGCGAGAATTGGATATCGATAATTAAAAATCATAATATCCATATTACGCTGATAGCACAGGAAGCACCTTCCCGGGAGCATCACGAAAGATATGTTGGCTTTTACACAAACAGTAAATCTCTTACCGAAAAAGCCGTAAACATTTTAAATGAAAAAAATGTACTGAGTGATGCCACAATCTCAGGCAAGCAAACCTATTTTAATATCTAACATAAAAGTTCCAAGTTTAAAGTGCCTGAAATGCCTAAAGTTAAAAAAATATTTTTCTGCAACTTTAGCTCTCTCCGAGGCGTAGGCTCTACGAACCGGAGGCAATTTAATCTTTCCGCCTAACAAACTGGCGGACGGGTAGGTATTTTTAGCTTTTTCTGAGACTCAAAAGGCTTTCTCAAACAAGTAATAATATAATGACGGAAAAGAAAATAAAAGTTCTCGCTATAGGCCCACATCCTGATGACGTTGAGGGGGGGATGGGTGGCAGTATAATAAAATTCCTGAAACTTGGCCACGAAGTTCATATTGTCGACCTTACAAACGGGGAACCTACACCGCATGGTACTCCGGAAATAAGGAGTAAAGAATGTAAAGAGGCAACTGCGTTACTTGGCGTAACAGACAGAACAACCCTGGACCTGCCAAACCGGTATCTTTTTGACAATACGGAATCGAGAAATACGGTAGCCGGGGTTATTCGCAGGGTGAGGCCGGACATCATGTTTCTGCCTTATTGGGAGGATGCCCACCCTGATCATATACAGGCAACACAGATTGGTGAGGCGGCAAGGTTTTATGCAAAGCTGACAAAAACCGATCTGGCAGGCGAACCATGGTATCCCGGGCGTATTCTTTTTTATCTGTGGTCTCACCAGAGGGTGCATCTGGAGCCTGCTTTTATTATTGATATCAGTGATGAGTTTGAAAGTAAGGTTGAAGTAGTAAAATCATATAAGTCTCAATTTGCATTTAATGAAGAGAAATGGAAAAACGTGAATAGAAAATTGCATTCATACGGCCAGTATTATGGGACATTGATAGGAACGCAATATGGGGAGCCATTTGCAAGCCGTGAAAAATTGGGGTTGAGAGATGTGAGAGATTTAATTTAGAAATTGAGGGATTAAGGAATTTAAGGATTATTGAGGAATTGAGGGATTGGGGAGGCTCAAGACTTAACAAAGCGTCTAAAGCGTGAAGTGAACTAAAGTGCCTAAAGTTAAATAAATTGTTTACCATGCTAAGCGTGGTTTCCGCAACTTTAGCTCACTTTAG
>JBHHYW010000173.1:0-6105 GCA_046757745.1 Candidatus Scalindua sp. | reverse complement strand
GATTCAGTTCTTAGAATAGATCCTGCCAGGATTGCGGCTCAGGTTGTAACAGGTGTAGGTTTTCTGGGCGCAGGTACAATTATGAGATTTCGGGCTAGTGTCAGGGGACTGACCACTGCAGCGTCTCTGTGGATAGTTTCGGGTATTGGTCTGGCAGTAGGCAGCGGATTCATCCTGCCCGCTGTCTTTACAACCATTATTGTAATTACGACATTGATCTTACTTCCCAAAGCTGAAGGAGAAATGAAGAGGGACAAATATATGACGATAAAAATGTTAATTGCCAGCCAGGAACATTTTCTGGACAACATAAAGAGTATTCTTGAGAAAAATTCTGTAAAATTACAAAATTATAGGTTTGAAAAAGATATCCAGAAAAACGAGATTGTGTATAACATAAACGTTAAATACGAAGATGAAAAAATGTTAGTACTTGCCACGGACGATATGGCAAAGGAAATCAAAGGGATAAAGAGACTGGGTTGGGAATAATTATTAAATAAAAAAGGGGGTATTAAGTTGCCATGAAAAGAATTCTTATATTTCTCATTCTTTGTTTTACGCCTTCATTATTTTTGCTGGGCGCTTCGGACTCACAACAGGTTCTTGAAAAACTGGATTCTCTGGAAAAAGTAATTTCTGGTTTATCATTCAGGATTCTTGCTTTGGAAAAGAGGATTATCTCACTTGAAGAAAAAATTTTTCTGGAGGCAACCAGGCTGGAGAAACAACCCGGAATGGTTCCTGAAAGCTCTGAACAGACTGCTGATAATTTTTCCATAGGAAACGTTACTTGCGAAACTCGTTATAATGATACAATTTTTAAAGGTGATGTTACAAATAATACAAATAAGGATCTCAGATACACACTTTTTAAGATTGCCGTCTACGGCAAGAATGGTTCTGTTGTATCGAGCAACGATTTCTATATATTGAATATGGACAGGGGAACAACAAGAGCATTTGAAGCGACAATACATGGCTTTAGAAAGAAAGAGTTTGAGAGATACGAAATTACATTTATCAAAGGTTCTTGAAGGTGGATTTTTGATTTGATTCAGTTGCTATTTGAGGTTAGTATCATGCTCTTATTTTATGTTTGTTTTAATTTCGAGGAGGAGATTGATGAAGTTTGAACACTTGTTTGAACCTATAGACCTGAAAGGGTTTTTATTGAAAAATCGTATTACAATGTCGGCTATGCCTACGGGTTTTAGTAGTACAAAAGGTTATGTTACAGGAAAGATGGTTTCATATTATGCAAGAAGGGCCAAAGGAGGCGCTTCATTGATTGTGGTTGAGGGAGCTGCAGTCGAAGATAGAGGCAGGATTTATTCATCACAGCTTATGGCCAGTGACGATACATATTTATCCGGACTTAACGAGCTGGCAGAGGGTATCAGGAAAAGTGGAGCTTTCGCAGCATTGCAGCTTCAGCATGGTGGGCGATTTGCAATGGGTTCAAAACCGGTGTCTGCATCGGATGTTTCTTTTACGTGCCCATGTACAAGGAGAAATATAGTTCCTGCATCTATGACTAAGGATGATATAAATACTACGATTACCTCTTTTACAAATGCGGCTGTTCTGGCAAAAAAGGCCGGTTTTGATATGGTTGAAGTGGGCGGAGGATATGGTCATCTATTGAGCCAGTTTCTTTCGCCAAGGACTAACATGAGAAATGATAAGTATGGAGGCAGTCTTGAAGGAAGAATGAAATTACCTTTAGACATAATAGAATCAATAAAGAGGGCGCTGGGAGATGGTTTTCCGATAGGATATCAGTTAATGGCAGATGAGCTTCTTGATGATGGATTCTCATTAGATGAGGCAAAGACTTTTTCCCGAAAGCTCGAAGAAAGTGGTGTCGCCTATTTATCAGTAACCAGTGGTACTCCGGAATCATTCTTTAATGGTGACGGCCTCTTTGCAATGAGGTCTCCTGATGGCGGCACCTCTCAACAGTGTAAGGATATTAAGGGTGGGGTTTCGGTTCCGGTATTTGTTACTGGAAAGATGACCAGCATCCAAATACTTGAGGATATACTTGCTTCAGGGGATGCGGATGCTGTAGCGGTTGATAGAGCGTTATTTAGTGATCCCGACCTTCCGGTGAAGGCTCGTTCAGAAAAGATCAGCGACATTATAGAGTGTGTTTCATGCGCAAATTGTAATGACCGTGTTATGAAGGGGCTTGGCGCTGATTGTACGGTTAATCCCAGAGTTGGGCGAGAGAGTGAAAGTGCCAGTACAGAAGCGTCTGTCAAAAAGAAAGTACTTATTGCCGGTAGCGGGCCCGGCGGGATAATGGCAGCCCTCACGGCTTCTGAAAGAGGCCATGATGTTACTTTGTTGGAGAAGGGGCCTAAGCTGGGTGGCCACCTGAAGGCGGCGCCAAAGGCGCCGGGAAAAACACCATGGATAAAAATGTTGGACTACCTTTCAAATCAGCTTAAAGGATCCGGGGTAGATGTTAAGATGGAAACTGCAATAGATGAGGAATCCTTGAAAAGCAACTCTCCTGATGTCCTTATTATAGCGACGGGGATTAAACTTAAGAAAATAACCGTACCTGTTGCCGAGGGTAGGGAGGTGGACGGGCCGGGCGTTGTATTATTCGGGAAGAAGGAGCCTGGGGAGAATAACGTAGTTATTGGCGCTGGTTTTATAGGTTCAGAAATTGCAGAGTGTATAGCAGAAAAGGGCAAGAATGCAACACTCGTTGAAAAACTCCCGTCGGTTGCACGTGATATGGACATGATTAACAGGACAATCCTGTTAAACAAGCTTGAGGAATATGGCGTTCAGTTCTGCCTCAACAGTAAACTGCTGGAAATAACAAAGGATAAAGTAATAATTGAGGATGACGCCGGGGAAAAGGTGGCTCTTAAGGCTGATTTAGTCATTAACGCAAGCGGTTTTAATCCTGCGAATGATTTTTATGATAAGGCAAGGGGTTTGGTAAATGAAGTTCACCTTATAGGTGACGCGAAGGTGCCGAGGAATATCCATGATGCAATGCATGAGGGATATCAGATAGGTATGAATATTTAGTGTTATTATTCCGACGGTCTTTTTTTTAAAATATTAAACGTTTCGGTTCAATCTACAAGATTGAACCGGCAATATAATACCTGACATTAAGTGGAAATAGACTATGCCACGAAATGAACTTCGAGAAGACGGCTTAGTAAAAGCTTTTTCCAATAAAGGGAATGAAGTGGTTCACTATGAAGATGGTGTTGACATCACATTGATTCGATGGATGTTATCCATGACGCCTGCCGAACGTTTACAGACATTGCAACAAAATGTACGATCTATTATGAGATTGCGTAATGCCAAATCCAATACCTGATTTCCAGGAAATTCTGAAAGTACTTGTAAGCAATGATGTGGATTTTATCGTGGTTGGTGGGGTCTGTGCAGTTCTACACGGCGCTCCGGTTAGCACCTTTGATCTTGATCTGGTACATTCTCGTGTTCCTGATAATCTCGACCGCCTCATGTTGTCCCTTCATGCACTGGATGCTTATTATAGGGAACGGGAAGATATACGTTTGATACCTACATTGTCACACCTCTCCTCTCTAGGACACCAACGTCTTATGACTAAGTATGGGCCATTGGACTTGCTTGGAACAATTGGTAAAGGGAATAATTATGAAGATTTGCTGAAGCATACAGAAAAAATACAGGTTGGTAATTATAGTTTATGCATTTTGTCTTTAGAAAAATTGATCGAGATTAAGAAAGAGTTAGCACGTGATAGAGATAAAACAATGCTTCCGATCTTAAGGCGTACTCTGGAGGAAAAGCACAAGCATTGAAACATGAACCAGCATGAGCTTAGTTTGCTGAGTGTATATTATAATTGGATATTACATTCAGCCCAGGAACCCGGCTATGTTATCCAGTTGTACATTACTCACCGCGACCTCAGGGGCAATTACTACTTCCCCTGACCCCCACACCAACGTAGACCTCTTTTTCTTTGTGATTCCGATTATGTTGTTAAGTATGTGTTTGATATTAGTGTTAATTCTGATGGTGTTAGGCTTTAAAGGACTGGAAATTTTTCCGTCCTTTATAGAAAAAGAATCTGCGATTATAGTACTCGTAAAATCGCCCATGGTTAATCCATTGATTGCATAGGTGTACCATATCCTGCCTATATAAACGCCATTGTCTACCTGTTTAAGTAAGTTGTCTCTGGTGGTTTCGTTGTTTCCTTCTATTACCACGTTTGTTGGAGAAATGCCAGCCTTGTTTCTATAATCCCTGCCATTTGTTGAGTATCTGAAGCCGTTTCTTGGTATTGGGTTGTACAGATTGTTCCTGAATTTTCTTGCGAAGTAATTGTCTGACAGAAAGCCGACTAATGTGCCATTCATGATCAGGTCAGTCCTTCCTGTTGGTATTCCCTCACATGTGATTTTCTTGCTGCCTGTTTCTCCCTTTATGGAGCCGTCATCGTATATATTTAAGTTATGCGATGCTATTTCCTGCCCCAGCATTCCGAGGAATGGTGTGTTGGAGGCATTGACTGACGATAGGTCTAATGATGGTATCAGTACGTTTGAAGCAATGTCAGTAATAGGCTGATTTCCAAAAATCACGTTGTGCTGACCAGACTTTATTTTCCTTCCGCCAATAGTCCTCATTGCACTCTCTGCCGCTTCTCTCCCTGCTGCTTCCGGTTTAAATGTTGCAAGGTGCGTACCCATACTCCATCCCGTACCCTTAACATTTTTGTTCTCGATCATTGCAGTTATGTTTGCAGTAAGGTTGGTTGTTTCATCAAAGTCATCTATCCCTTTTGTAGACTTTATGGCCATTTTTTCTCTCAGGATGGTGACGTCTCCACCGATAATGATAGATTTTTTATGTCCTCTATCATTAAGGGTTTTAAGAGAGCCGTCAAGTGCCTTCCATCCTAAATCAACGGTATCCTTTCCGCTGATTTTCATGACTCTATTGTCGTGATAGTTTTTCAGGGATGGTTTATCTATTGGCTCTGGTAGTGTTTTGAAATCCGGGTCATACACCCTGTTTCTTTCCGCTTTCATCAAGGCATCAAGAACTCCCTCTTTTGTCAAATCGTTTGTGACTGACCCAAACCCAACTTCAATTTTGTTTCCTCTTTTAAACGTGGCCAGTATTCCGAGTCCATACGATTGGATAGACTTGGGTTCGTGTACCCCATTGCAGGGGATGTCGGATGTATAATTAAGCCTTATCGTTATCAGGTCATTCCATGACGCAAATACCTCTGCATCGAAAACGTTCTTTTGCTTCTTTATGTATTTGAGCGCGTTGGCTACGGCAGCTCGCAGGTCTTCTGTTTTTATCATTAGAATTTAGCTCCTTGCATCGCTAACTTCTTGGTTTTGCTTTGCAAATAATAATCATTAAGTAAAACAGGAATATGTGGGGATTCTTAGCGGCCTGTCAGTCTTGCCTTGCCACGGAGTGTCGGGCCGCCGTTTCCAACCCTCATGATTTGCATAGGTTGTCCCTTTCCACAGTTTGGTATGGGATACATTTTAAAATCATTCCCCACTGCGTCAACACTCATGAGAAAGTCTTTTGAATTTGCCATTATGCCGCCGCCTCTGTATATCTTGACGAGTTTGCCATTTTGAATCTTGTAAACTTTTTTAGCAGAGATTCTGAAGTTTTCTCTGGATTCGCTTATTGACGGTATTCTATGGCTGACGATGTAATATCCGTCCTTTACTTCTTTTATTATGCTTTTTGGATTTCTTTTGCCGGGGCCAAATGCGGTATTTGTCATCCTGACTATCGGCGCCATTGCTGATGTAGTTGCCCTCATTGAACCATTCGGTTCATGTCCAAGGATTGCGGCGTTTTCACGTCCATTCAGAAAAGTCTTAAGAATACCATCCTTGATCACGTCTATGCGCCTGGCAGGTGTTCCCTCGGCATCGTATTTATAGTATCCATATCCCATCACGGTAGGATCTGAGAATGCATTTACGAGGGGTGATGCTATCCGGTTTCCCAACTGATTTTCATCTCTGCTCTTGTAAAGCCAGGACCTGCCTGCGTAGGCAGTTTCCATTTTCAATATCCTGTCTGATT
>JBHHYW010000172.1:0-6125 GCA_046757745.1 Candidatus Scalindua sp. | reverse complement strand
AATCGGCATCTCTTTTCTCCCATATTTCATTCTCATCCAGCTCTGTTACTTCAGCCACAATTGCAGTAATATCTTTCTCTAAGTTTTCTGCAGACAATATCTTACCTCCTTAATAAGCAACCAGAAATCTAGCTTATACAAAAGCACCAAACATAATTTTAATAAAAGGGTATAAAGAAGTTGTTTCCTATAAAAATTGCTGATTTACAAAAATATATATGAAATTTGAATATGATTACTGCTATTAATTTAAACGAGGAAAATAACAAACTTATGTCAATATGTCAATAACAATCTTAAGGCAGTTTTTTTCTAATGTATATGTATATGTATATCATTCCCGGATTGAGGGCAATTCAAACTATTTTAGAAGCGATATCAAATAAGTCTTTCCATCCACGTACAGACGAACGAAAAAGGTGCTAACCGGAACAGCAATTAGTTTTAGTAATTCCCGCGAAGATTATTGTTTTCCGTATTTTATCAAAGTTCTGTCTATACCTACCAAAAATTTCTATCTATAAAGTAATAAAATCGTGTAAAAGTATTCAAAAAGTATAAATCTGTAAAAATTACAAAATAACCCATATTACATATATAGTTAAGAATTTTTACATAAATATACTTGACAACTACATTTTGTATGTTAAAATTTCAATTGACATATATCTGTCACATCTAATACATTTCATAAAGGACAGAATGCGTAGCATTGCGTTCATAAATCAAAAGGGTGGAGTAGGAAAAACAACCTCGACTGCAAATGTTGGGGCATGCCTGGCTACACTTGGAAAAAAGGTACTGTTAATAGATCTCGATCCTCAAGGCAACATGAGTATGCACCTAGGTATCAACGTCAACGGAAAAGATCTATCTATTTACCAATTAATATGCGGCAAGAAGAAAGTTACTGAAATATTAACAAAGACAGAAATAAGTGGTCTGGACATAATCCCGTCTGATATCGATCTTGCAAGTGCAGAGATAGAACTAGTTAACACAGTGGGGCGTGAAACAATCGTCAAATTTTATCTCGATAAATTGTTAAATAAATATGATTACGTTTTAATTGATTGTCCGCCATCTTTAGGGCTTCTCACACTGAATGCACTCACTGTAGCCAATGAAATATTCGTTCCTTTACAAACCGAGTTTTTCGCCTTACAGGGCGTAAGCAAATTACTACAAACATTCGATGTTATAAAGAAGAGGCTGAATAGTTCATTAGAGATTACAGGAATAATACCCTGTATGTACGATAGCAGAACAAAATTAGGAACTGCAGTGCTTGACAAGATCAAGGAATATTTTGAAGACAAAGTATTTACCAGCATAATTAGAAAGAATATTAAACTTTCAGAAGCGCCAAGTCATGGCATGCCAATTATAACATATGCTCCGGATTCTAATGGAGCACAAGATTACATAGCTTTAACTAAGGAAGTAATTGCTCAAGAGAAAAATTCGCTTAAAGGAGTAAAAGCAAAGCAGAAAACAGAGATTAGAGAACATGCTCTTCATTAATGCAACTCAAGATTCTTAATCAAACTGAGCCTAATCTTATTTGTCACTTTTTAGATTATATAATCTTGGTGACGCACACTCTTTAAAGGGAGGTTTTATGCAGAAGAAAAATGCACTTGGGATGGATCCTCTTAGCTGGCTGAAAGAAAAGAATAAACAAGAAAGTCAGATAAAAAATCCATCAGAGTCAAATAATGAAAATGAATCAAATATAGAAAGTGAAATACAAGAAGAAATTGTTAATGAATCGGACAGCGTAACAGAGCTGCATCGAGACGATGGTTTAGATTTAAAAAATGAAACACTAGAAGATAAAACCTATGAACCCAGTGACGTAACAGAGGCGTATAGAAAGTCTATTCTGGGAGAGAAGGCATATGGTTTTCATGTTAAGAAGCCACGAAAAACAACACAAAAAGATAGTCCCGCAACTGCCTTTGTAATTGTCTACACTATATTATTGCTGATCCTTGGTTTCATTGTCTACAGAGACCTGACAAAACAAATTGACACACTGAACACAAAACTGGCAAGCATAGAAAAACAAGTTGACTCCGGCTTTATAAACTATGAGGAGACAAATGATGTATGGTAATTTTTAAGCAAACGCTCATTTATGAGGCTCGATAATCACTTTTATAGATTCTCTGGCATCAGTAACGAGCTTAAAGCCACTCTCAGTCTCTGCCAATCCTAAACGATGAGTAATCATATCTTGTACTGGCACACGATTAGAACCAATCAGTTTTATCGCCACCTCTATATCAATGGGGCTAGCGCCGTATGTGGGCATTAAGGTTATACAATCACGCCAGAAATCATTGAACGGGACAGAAAGTTTAACATCCGGACCTCCGGGAGCAAAGAACAGGACCGTACCTCCACGGCCAACGGATTTAAGCGCTGTCTTTAAGGCGGGAACAGCTCCGGTAGTAGCAATCACACGATCAGCAAGCCTGTTACCATTTAACTTAAGCAGTTGTGAAGGGAGATCGTCATGGGGTGATATAACAGAATCGGCACCAAGTTTTCCCGCCATGTCCATACGATATTCACTTATGTCCGTAGCAATTATCTTTCCCGCTCCTGATGCTCGAGCAAGTAATATGTGGAGAAGGCCTGAAATACCACTGCCAATAACGACTACGGTCTGGCCGGGTTCTATATGCGCTAATCTCTGCCCGCGAACCACACAGGCCAGTGGTTCTATTAATGTGCCGTCTTCCAGCGACATATTATCAGGGAGTACAAATACTCCCCTGTCTACATTAATCTCCGGTATACGTACATATTCAGCAAAACCACCAGGGTCAAAATTCGTGCTGCGCAATGTATCACAAACTGTGTGATTGCCATTTAAACAATAATGACATATATTACAGGGCACATGGTGAGACACGAATACCCTGTCCCCTTTCTTGAATCGTTTGACTTCCTTTCCTGTTTCCACAATTTCACCGGCAACCTCATGGCCAAGTACAAGCGGCGCCTTGTGTATACGATACCACTCCATTACATCACTGCCGCAGATACCACATGCCAGTGATTTTAGCAATACTTCACCAGGGCCAACCTGTGGAGTAGGCATCTCCTCCAGCCTTACATCCTTATTGTTGTAATACATTGCTACGCGCATAATGGTTATTACCTCTCTGGAGGAGCCCGCCGATAAGATTACACCAGCCTGCTTAATGAGGCACAGTATAAGTGAGGTAAAAATTACAAATCTCAAATAACAAATTCCAAACAAAGTTCAAATTGCCAAGCTAAACTTGCTTCTATCAAGTTTAGCTCTGTAACAAAAACAGTTTGTTTGGAATTTTGTGTTTGCTGACCGGGATTTGTTTGTTATTTGGAAATTAAAGTCGTAATTCTCCGTCGAGATAAGATCAATTATCCCAGAAACTTTCAAAATATTCCTACTAATTGGTGCTACCGGCTGCTATCCATTCTTTGTCTCATTAAATATGTCGTTGGCCTCAGTGGCAGTTGCATTTTTATGAATAATGGCATGCAGGGCCTTGGCCATGGCAACAGGGTGTTCATGCTGCCAGATGTTTCTTCCCAGGTTAACGCCTATAGCTCCCTTTTGCATACCATCATGAACAAACTCAAATACAGGCAGTTCCGTGTCAAACTTCGGCCCGCCTGCTATAACTATGGGGACAGGACAACCCTCAGTAACCTTATCAAAATCTTCACACCAATAAGTTTTTACTACCTTGGCACCTAGTTCAGCAGCGATACGGCAGCACAATGATAAATACCTGGCATCCCGCTTTTCCAGCTCCTTTCCAACAGCCGTAACCGCCATTACTGGAATGCCATATTCTTCACATTCGTCTACAAGCTTTCCAAGATTGAGCAGTGTCTGTCTCTCATAATCGCTGCCTATAAAGACTGACAGACCCACTGCTGCAACATTGAGTCTGAGAGCATCTTTTATGGAAGTGGTGAGCCCTTCGTTTGCAAGGTCTCCTCCAACCACACTGGTACCGCCTGATACCCGAAGAATAACGGGTTTACTATCATCAGGATTTATAGCAGCGCGCAATACGCCCCTTGTAACAAAAAGTGCATCACAATACTCAATAATCGGTTTAATCGTCTCGCCCGGTTTCTCAAGCTTGCTCGTGGCTCCTAGAAAATATCCATGGTCTATCGGCATAAACATACACTTGCCATCAGGCCCCATCAGCGATGACAACCGGTTCTTCATTCCCCAATCCATTTCTTACACCTCCTCTGTTTAACTGTTATTTCGTATATTTGTAAATTCTCAATAAGTTGAGGAACACCTCCCCTTAATCCCCTCCTTGCGAAGGAGGGGAAATGGGGTGGTAAAAAAATATAAAGGTTTTCCTCTACTTATTGAGAACTTATGTTTGTTTTTCTATTCTGCCCAAAACTCCACCATGCTTTTCAGTCAGATTCACCAGGTCTGATTACTAAATAACCTTTATTTATCAACCAGTGATGAAATTCGTAAGTTGTATGAATGCATTCATTCTTACATATTGCCCTTATTCTTTCGTATTCTTCCGAACGCTCCGGTTGAGCATCAAGGTCAAGTTGCACCGAACACTTAATATCCTTGCAATATTCTCTGCGTTTATAATCAATATAACCATCGATTGACATCAGCTTTTCCTCATTTATCAGATAATGAAATATAATAAAAAACGTTGCATTGAACAGTATTTACGTCAATTAAAGTTTCACAGCAAATACACCCCCCACCCCATTACAATTGGAGGGATAGCATAGAAGATTCAATTAATTATGTCAAAGGAAAATGTCAATGAAATAAATTGATAAGAATTTTCTTGTTTCAGTTGTGCTATTTACTAAAACAATCGTTTTTTTCAGATTTACTACTTCAAGGTATAAATTTTGCTCTATTAAAAAGCATATTTAGCGATTTTACCCAAATTTACTCTCTTATAATGAAATTATATTGATTATGGCTACTCTTATTTCTTTTGCAAAAACAACATAACATCATAATATGGTTATGCTTAACTCAATTGCGGAAAATTTAAAATGCATTGTTTATTAATAAAAAGAACATTTTGCTTGTTTCTATTAAACATTTCAATAGTGCTTATTTTTACAACAATTGACCAGAAAAATGTTCTGGCTGGGAAAAATGTACATTCATTTTATCTACCCAGCGTTCTCAAGCAAGGTAGTGATGTGCGGCCAAGAGAATTTTCGTTCAACGTAAAATATCCGGGTAATATTAAGGTTGACGCTTCATGGAAACCCGGTAAAAAAAATTTAACTGTAACGCTCTATGACCAAGATGGAAAATCCCTTGTAAGCAAAAAAGCCGAGAGTCCCGTCCATCTTGTTTACAATTATTCTGAAGAGCATTTTAAAAAAGCTAAAATACTTGGTAATACCTTCAGGGTGGGAATTTCACAATCTCCTTTTAGGACCATAAACGGAAGTGTCGAGATCAGCACTCCCGGTAAGAAAGTAATAGAAGAGGATAGTTCAATTAACACTCGCGGCCCGTTCGGAACCTTCGTAGAAGAAGAAAAAGAAGAAGATTCAGAGAACTAAAACATTTGAGAATACTATCTTTCATCTCATTATAGCAAGCTAAATTAAGCTATTTTATATTGCATTCCATTGTAGCCGAAGGCTTTAGCCTGCGTTTCTCAACATTTGATGGGAGCTTGCAAGTTTCTCAACCTCAAGGTTGCGGCTACAAAATCGCTCAATTTAGGTATAATTAAAAAATCTCCTCCTTCTCATCGTCCCTAAGCTACACCCTCTCCTCGTTCCCAAGCTCCAGCTTGGGAACGTTTAATTATACCTAGAGCTTGGCAAAATAATTTTCTTCTGGCTGGTTGAGCTAAAAAATCTGCTCCTTTCTTTTCTTCCTTCCGGCGGCAGACCTTGAGGAGCCGGACGCTGCCTTAAAGGCTCGTCACATTGCCCGCACACCGGAAAAGGCATGGAGTCTTTCAAAACCTTTCTTTTCCTTTCGGCTATAACGAAAACATCATCATTTACCAGACTCCCGATTCGTGTAGCACCGGTCAGGTCATGGCAGCATGCCAGCACCTCCCCTTCCCATGTTACAAAGGTAT
>JBHHYW010000171.1:0-6171 GCA_046757745.1 Candidatus Scalindua sp. | reverse complement strand
CGAAACAATTATAGCAATTTGGTTAAGGAAGTATTACAGAAGCTGAACAAAAAACAATAGATAACAAAGCACTGCTGTGAAATCGAACCAGCGGTGATGAGTTAGGCTTACGATATTTTTTATATTCAAACTTCAGTTATGGCTAGCATCAAACCTACAATATACACTTAGCAGATTACGCATAATATAAATGAAATACGGTGTTGAAATAAAAACAAAAGCGTTCAAAGATTTGAATAATATTCCAAAAGCATATAATAGGAAGTAATCATGACCATTCATCCACAAATTATAGAAAAAGAAGGTAAAAAAGAATTTGTTGTATTGCCTTACAAAGAATTCTTGCAAATCCAGGAAGCATTAGAAGATTTTGAAGATATAAAAGAGCTTAGAAAAGAAAAAGAAGATGCCAAGGATCAACCTAATACCCCTCTTGATAAGATTGCCAAAGGGCTTAATCTATGAAATAGGCATAGTAACTGTAAGGCTTTTGAGACAAAGGGTGGTTGCCTATTTGGGTGAAAGTCGTTGAAATATCTTTAACATCCTTGGTGCATTTGCTTTAAGTGAATAATGTTCAATAACCCTCTTTCTCCCCTCCATTCCCATTCTTTTCCTACGGTCATGGTCATTTATCAGGATTTCCAGTTTTTCTATCCACCCTTCCTGTGTGTTTGCCCAGAAGCCATGTACACCATCTTCAACGATTTCTTTATTAATTCCTGCCGGACTGCAAACTACCGGAACTCCCGTTGCAAGGCATTGCAGTATCTTCAATCCGCACTTCCCATGAGACCATGGATCATCCATAAGAGGCATCAGCCCGATATCAAAGCTTTGAATGTCCACAACTTCTTCCTGCTCGCTCCACAATTTCTTTTCTACAGTAATATTCTCACAGTCAAAAAATGTATCACATATAATCTTCAGCCTTAAGTCCTCGTGTTTTTTACCGAGAGCCTCAAACACAGGCCTCATTTTTTCAAGATAATGAATACTTCCTGTAGCGCCTATCCAGCCCAGAGTTATATTATCATTTTTCTCTGAATATTTCTTCTGAGGATATAGCTCCATATCTATGGGAGATGGTATGATTGTAACATTATTGGTATATGGCGTTGTGTTTTTCTGTAAATATTCGTTTCCGGCTATAACGTGGTCAGAGGCATTAACCATATTCTTAAACATTTTAACCCTGGTTTTTGATTCCGGGTTAGCAGCCTTTGAATTGCGGTACATTACGGAGTCATCAAAATCATAAATAATTCTTCTTGCATTCTTCCTTATATATTTAAGCCAGAGAACGGGAAATCTCTTTCGCTGTATAAACAGGATATCGTATTTGCCTGCACTCTTGAACAGTTTAAGTTTTTTAAAGAACCCCTTCTGGAAAGGCAGGACGGTTGCCTGCACTCCGTGTTCTTTTAGATATGGCAGATATTGAAGCACCCTGTACCTGCTTGCCGCCACATCAAGACCTTGAACCAAGAATAGTATCTTCATATAAATTAGCTCACTTCGTTCTCTAATTTATGGGATTTTGCTTCGCAAAGCAAAAATCGGTGTAATCTGCGAAATCTGTGGTTCCATGCTTTTTATTAATCATTTTGCGGAGCTAAGTTCTTGAGTAGTTACAAATTCTCTATTACTTCGTTATATATTTCTATAATATCTTCACAGTTTTTCTCTACCGGATATTTTTCGGCTTTTTCCCGTGCGGCAATGGATGCTTTGTCCCTGAATTCATCATTAAAAAAAAGGCTTATCTTTTCAGCCAATGACACGTAGTCCGCAGGGTCTTCCATAACAAAGCCCTCTATACCGTTATCTATTACGCCGCTTGCACCATCATACCTTGTTGTAATCACCGGCAGCCCGCTTGCCAGAGATTCAGTAACTACTAAAGAGCATGAATCGTAAAATGTTGGATGTACATAAATATCAGATACTGCATAATATTTCTCAATCTCATTAACATATCCTAAAAATATCAGGTTCTCCAGACAATTTAATTTTTTTGCTATTTTACGGTATGAAGCATCTCTGCCTCTTCCTACTATTAATGCCTTAAAATCATTACGTGATTTCTTGAGTTCACCCAGGGCCTTTATCAGTGTGAGAAGGCCCTTTAGCCTGAAGTTATTACTTATGTATAAGATTACAAGGTCTTCACCTAAAGAGAGTTTTTCCCTTATAACTTTTCTGTATTTGTTCTTGTTATCCGGAGTGAATCTCTGAAGGTCTACACCATTGTAAACTACTTTTATCTTTTGTGGATCGATATCATGGTATTTAATAATATCGTTCTTTATCATGTCAGATATGGCAATAATCATGGATACACCTTTACCCGTATACTGTTTTCTGTCCAGCCATAAAATAAAATTTTGCCTGAGGCTGAGAAATCTTGTTATCTGTTTCAGGAATCTGTAATAAGGACAACTTACTGACTGAATATCCTGTTTCAGCCATGCCTTTTCCACTCCGCAGTGTGGATTAAATACATTCATCCCAAGCGCCCTGCCTACAACCTGTACTATATCAAAACCCTGGCCTGACATCATTCGCCAACTGTTTATGGCAAATGAAACGTCTTTAAGGAATTTAGGATATCTTATGACCGGAATAGAATGATAGTGCAATCGGCGATTGCTGTTCTCCCACTCGCTGGCAAATATGTGTACTTCGTGCCCTCTCTCAGCCAGCCTGTTTGCAAGTTCAGCCAGATACCCCTCCCCTCCTCCTTTTGCCGGTAAATATTTATATATGTTTAAGGCTATTTTCATCTGATATTTATTGAAACATTAACAATGTAGTTATGACTTGTATATTAGATTGCTGGTGATTCGCTTGTAGAATGGCAAATACTCACGTGCTTCTTTTTGATATATCTTTGATTCCTCAAGTTGACCCTGACGGCAGAGGCCTTCCGCAACCCTCATACTGTACCTGGCAATTCTTTTCCTTAATATCTTTTTCTCATTTCCATCAAGGTCTGTATAACCATTGTAAACCTTTTTGAAGACTCTTAAATTCTCCTTATCAAATAGCAAATCGTTCTTTGATGCATTTCTATCATGAACCCTGTACCTTGTAAGCTCTTTATTAACAAAACCGCATTGGAATCTTTTCGCTACTCTCAGGAACATATCATATTCATCAGCAAGCTTGAAAGATTCATCAAACGTCCCGACAGCATTCAGGCATTCTCTTTTAACCATTACGGTTGAAGTTTGCACAATACTCTTAGAGAGAAGTGTCTTAAATATCCAACCGCTGTATCCCTTCTCAGGTTTTACCCTCAGTTCTTTGTCGCCCCTGAAACTTGCGTATTTGGCATAAACCAATCCTACCTGTGGATTACCGTTGAAATATTCCATCTGTATCTTGAGTTTATCGGGAATCCATAAATCATCATGGTCAAGAAACGCTACGAATTCGGCGTTAGATAAACTTATACCCGTATTCTTGGCGCTTGCAATCCCGCCATTTTCCTTGTAATGATACCTTATCTCCTGCATATATGGAAGAAGAGCATCACGTGTGCCGTCCCCTGAACCGTCATCAACCACAATAATTTCATAGTCACTATATGTCTGACTGAGGACTGATTCTACCGTTTCTGCAATGAACTTTTCGTTATTAAAAGTATGTATTATTACGCTTACTGTTGGCATTTACCTTTTCTCTGCCCAGATTTTCAGCCTATGGCCTTTTCTTGTAAAACGGACGAATTGAGAGATAGCTTTTTCTGATAGTTTAAGCAGTGTCTCTTTTGCAGGGTTACGAGAAACATTACCTTTAACTCTGATATGAAACCCCTTTGTAATTAAAAGTACGGTCGTAAAACCATTTTTGTCAAGAATCTCTCTTAACGTTGCCGGTGTGAATAAAACGATATGGTGCCGCCCATCGAAGTATATCCACTCTTTACCACAGATTGAGACTGAGTAACTGTCATAATTAGGGGTTGAAACACTTAACAAACCCCCTTTTCGGAGTAATTTGGTTACGTCTGCAATGAATTCAGAAGGAAATGGTATATGTTCTATAATGTTGTTCAACCTGATTACGTCGAATGAATCCGGTTCAAGTTTTGCATCTTCCAGTGTTCCAAAGAAGATGTCGAGATGATACAATTCCTTTCCATACTTACCAACATCGTAAACCGCCTCAATTCCCTTTGATTTCCAGTCACGATTTTTTGCTGCATTCAGAAACCCACCGAATGAACATCCTATGTCAAGGATTCTATTCAACTTCCTGTATCTTTCCATCTTCTTCAATTCTGCACAGAAAATCTTCTGCCTCTTGGCAGAATAGGCCCTGTGGAGAAGGCTCTTTATTAAACCTTCAGGATCTTCGTTTGACGCATAGAAACTATCCAGATTATCATTGGAATGCCTTAGTCTGGGATTAACATAGATCAGACCACATGAATTGCATTTGACATGATTATAACCATCCTTGGTAAATAGAAGTGTCGTCTTGTTTTCGTTACATAAGTCACAATTAACATACTCAAGCTTCTCATGCATGTTATAACTTCACAATAAGGTACTCGCTGGTTGATCTAATAGTTTCGCATTTATTCTTCAGAAATTCAAGCACACTACTGTCAATCGCCTCCTGTGCCGTTGTAACAAAATATTTTGCGCCTTTTTGTCTTAAGCTCTCTATGCCACCTATTGAGCAGCTATTTGCATTCCTGGCCCATCCCCTTCTATTGGAATAATACAATATCTCAGGCCCACTCCATAAACAGCCTATAATAAGATCATTCTTTGGTATTGTTTCGTCCACTATCTTTCCTACTTCATAGATAGGGTAGTCCTTCTCCAGCCGTTTCGCCTTATACCTACCCGTTATTTTATGATAGCTGATAATTGGAAGAGAAACGGCCATGATAATAAATAGTGATAGAAAAACAACTCTCTTTATTCCAACTATCTTGTAAGCTGTTATTAATCTGAGACAGTTACTAATGGCGTACCCGATCAATATGGATGCAGGAGCTACAATTGGTATGGTGTAATACGTATGATGTGCGGTTTTCTCTGCTCCAATAAAGAAGAAAGCGATTATGGCCAGCAGCCAGTAATGTATAAACCTGAGATCCTTATTCCTAAATGTAAATACTATGCCCAGGATAAAAAATATACCCCCAATATATATCAGACACTTTTCAAATATTTCAGACAAGAATACTCTCATATAAAAATGAGGATTTATGTAAGTTGAAAAACTGCTCAAGTAGAAGTTGCCCCATGATAAACCGTTTATGCTTTTAAGGTATGAAGAGTGTTTGCACCATAATATGATAGGCACAAGACTTATAATGGCAAAAAGCCATAGCTTCCATTGTAGTAAGAAATTAATCCTGTACTTTCTCAGACAAAAATATAACAGAGGCAGGCCTAAGCAAATTGTAGGGATTTTTACCAGGAACGCTGTAGTTGCGCACAATGTCATCAGGGCAAATCTCCACCAGCCTTCCTTGTCTATCCACTCTGAAAAGAAATAAAGCATCGTAATAGACAGGAACAACATGGTTGATTCCGGTTGAAAAGCCCTTGAATAGAAGAAAATATAGGGATTGAATGTATAAAAGAGCAAGGCAATGAGTGCTGTCGCTCCATCTGTATATTTTCTTGACAATTTATATAAAAAGAACGCTCCTCCACAGAAAGCAAGTATTGAAACCAATCTACCTAAGGATTCATGCACGCCAAAAAGCTTATACAATGTTGCAATGGCGAATGGATATAAATGAAACTCAGTTTCTCCGATATAGCCTTCTGTTGCGCCACCCCACAATACCTGAGGATAGAATATATTCATTCCATTGTAGTAAAAATTACGTGCTATTGATGCCGTAGCACATTGCCTCCACATGGCAACCTCAAGTATGGGTTGGTTTATATTTATCAACCTTGCTATAAAACCTGAAATTATTATGAAAATTGCATATTTCATTGGTAGATTTATCAGTTTATCTCGCGATTCTCAGTAACCCTGATATTTCTTCATCAGATCATAAAACTTGATTCTCAGCAAGTCATAAAACATGATTAGTGGATCCCTTATAATACTTACCTTTGAGTCTGGCGAATTTAACCATCTTACAGGCGCTTCCATCACACTGAACCCACATCTCTCAGCAATTAGAAT